>JBBILJ010000001.1:0-8193 GCA_037444945.1 Microcaldota archaeon
CCAGCACTCACCACATATTGAGGACGAGGCGCGCCTCGTCGCTCATCCGGTCCGGCGACCATGGCGGATCCCAGACCAGATTGACATTGACCATGCCGACGCCGGGAACGCTGGCGACCGCGTTCTCCACCATGGTGTTTGCTGTTTCGAGGGGCAAGCTCCCCGTGTTTTGCAGCAGTCGCAGTTCGTTGTCGGTTAAGCCGCACTCGCTTTGCAGGATGCGAGCGCGCTCGGCGAGGGTGAGCTTGTAAAAGGAACTCAGTTTGGAGGAATCCATTTCTTGCGTACCCCTATTTTTTGCTGCAAAGGCGTAATCGAGTTGTTTGAACTGACTGTTTTTTGGTGGTTGGCGGTTTAAAACCGCGCGCACCACCCCAACCGATTCTTCGTCGCTTGTCGTAAGGAGGATTTATATTTAACGAACTCTCTTTTAGTGTTCCTATTGCTCTAGTCGTTTTCGCGCTGGGTTTATTGCGAGGTTTTGGTTTTCGTGAACGGTCCTTCAACCAAGGTCGGCATCGTCGGCTACGGCGCCCGCATTCCCACCCTCCGCATCAAGACCGAGGAAATCGCGAAGGTGTGGCACAAAGACCCGCGCCACATCAGCGAGGGTCTCGGCGTGCGCGAAAAAGCAATTGGTGCGCTGGACGAAGATTCCGCAACTTTCGCCGTCGAGTCCGCTCGCACCGCCGTGCGAACCGCGCAAATTGACCCCCAAGAAATCGGCGCCATCTTCGTCGGCTCCGAATCCAAACCTTACGCCGTCAAACCGACTGCAACCATTGTGGCGGAAGCCATCGGGGCCACTCCCAACCTTACGGCCGCGGATTTTGAGTTCGCTTGCAAGGCCGGCACTGCCGGCATCCAAGCCTGCATGGGGATGGCGGCCAGCGGCATGATTAAGTACGGCGTCGCGATCGGCTCCGACACCAGCCAAGGCCGACCCGGAGACGCGCTCGAGTACTCCACGGGCGGCGGCGGAGCCTCGTTCGTCATCGGCACGCAAAACCTCATCGCCGAAATCGAAGGCACTGCGTCGTATACGACGGACACGCCCGACTTTTGGCGCCGCCAACACGCTGAATTCCCCTCCCACGCCGGCCGCTTCACCGCGGAACCCGCATACTTTAAGCACGTCCTCGGCGCATCCAAACTGCTATTCGAAAAACTCGGCACCCAACCCGCCGACTACGCGTACGCCGTGTTCCACCAACCGAACGGCAAATTCCCCCTCCGCGCCGCAAAACTCCTCGGCTTTCCCGAAGCCGCCATCAAACCCGGCCTGCTCACGCCCGAAATCGGGAACACTTACAGCGGCGCCACAATGCTCGGCTTGGCCGCCACCCTCGATGTCTGCAAACCCGGAGACCGCATCTTCGCGTGCAGTTATGGTTCGGGAGCGGGCGCGGATGCGTTCAGCATCAAAGTCACGGACGCCATCGCGCAACCCGGCCGCAAGCCGGGCGAAACCGTGCGCCAAATGATGGCGCACAAGCACTACATCTCGTACGCAGAATACGTCAAGCACCGCCGCAAACTCAAATCACTCTAAGTTGATTCCAACCATGCGTTCCGTTTCCCTCATTGGCGCCGGTCTCTCCAAGTTCGGGGAGCGCTGGGAAGCCAACTTGCGTGACCTCATTGGCGAAGCCGCGCTCCGCGCCGTCGCGAGCGCCCACCTGCAAGGAAAGGAAATCCAAGCGATTTACGGTGGCTGCATGGCGAGCGGCAAGCTCGTCGGCCAAGAACACATTGGTGCCCTCGTCGCGGATCAACTCGGCATGAACCCCATCCCCTCCACGCGTTGCGAAGCCGCGTGCGCCTCCGGCGGCGTCGCGCTCCGCGCTGGCTACCTCGCCATCGCTTCGGGGGCGTACGATGTCGTCGCCGTCGGCGGCGTTGAAAAAATGACGGAAGTCTCTACTGAAGAAGTCACGGACGCCTTGGGTGGCGCAGGCGATCAAGAGTGGGAACTCTTTCACGGCGCTTCTTTTCCCGGCCTGTACGCCTTGATGGCGCGTCGGCACATGCACGAGTACGGCACAACTGAGGAAATGTTCGGCCAGTGTAGCGTGAAGAACCACGCGAACGCGGTGAACAACCCGTACGCGCAATTCCAAAACGCGGTCACGATTGAGCAAGTCATGGATTCCGGCTACATTGCGGATCCCCTCAAGCTCCTCGACTGCTCTCCCATCACGGATGGCGCCGCTGTCGTCATCCTCGCCGCCACCGATATCGCCAAAAAATACACGGACTCGCCCGTCACGATCGCGGGCTCCGGGCAGGCCTCGGACTCGCTCGCGCTCGCGAACCGTAAATCTCTCTCCGCCATCAACGCCACGACGGTTGCCGCCCAGCAAGCCTTCAAGCAGGCTGGCGCCACGCCTGCCGACATTGACTTGGCGGAAGTGCACGACTGCTTTAGCATCGCGGAACTCCTCGCCCTCGAAGACCTCGGGTTTTACGCGAAAGGCAAAGCCGGTCCCGCTACTTTAGAAGGTGAGACGGCGCTCAACGCCAAACTCTCCGTCAACCCGTCGGGTGGATTAAAGGCCTGCGGGCACCCCGTGGGCGCCACGGGGGTTAAGCAAGCGGTGGAAGCCTTCTGGCAGCTCCGCGGCGAGGCGGATAAGCGCCAAGTGAGTGGCGCTGAAATCGCGCTCACGCACAACGTGGGTGGCAGTGGCGCCACGGCCGTGGTTCACATCTTTAAACGCGGTGACTCGAAATGAACGGCGCACTCCCCCTGCTTTGGCGGCGCATCCCGGAACGCTACACCCTCACCGGTAGCAAGTGCCAGAACTGCAAGGGCGAGTTCTTCCCTCAACGCTTCCTCTGCCCGAACTGCCGCTCGCACGGCGTGATGGTTCCCTATCCTATGCCTGAGGAAGGAACGGTTTACTCGTACACGAAACTCCACTCCGGCCCGTCCGGGTTTGATCACGAAACCCCCTACTTTCTCGCAATTATTCAACTCGCCAACGGCGTGAAACTGCTTAGCCAAGTCGTGGACGCGGACGACAACGAAATGAAGATCGGCGCCCCCCTCAAAATGGTGTTCCGCAAAATCAGCGAAGACTCCGACGAAGGCGCCATCGCGTACGCCTACAAGTTCACCATCAAGCGCGCCCCCACGCCGGCCGAAGCCCACCACGCTCCCCACGCGCGCGCCAAACGCGGTCAATTCAAGCCCGGCAAACCAAAAGCCATCCCGCCCACTCCAACGATCAAGAGCGACGCGCAAGCCTAGTGCGATTCGCGTAAGGGACGGCGGGTTTCCCGTTTTTAATTTTTGTTTCGCTAAGCAACGGATGGATTGGCCGCAAGCGGTTTTTCTCTTCCTCGCCCCCGCCGTGGTCGTTCTCGCTTTCGTTGCGGCGGAATGGCCTCGCTCGAGACCTCTCAGCGAGAAAAAGCCGCGACCGAGTTTTTCCTTCTACCTTCTATTCTTTTGTTTAGTAGCGATGGCGGCTTACGCGGCCGCAGCAACACTGATAGGCGCGGCTTGGAGTGGTGGCGCCTTTTATGACTACCGCTTTCATTACTGTTACGCGGAAAAACTTGACGCGGCGGCGTGCGGCATCAACGCGTACTATGCGCCCGGCGTTCACTTGTTGGCGCGTGGTTTTCACGTTTTCTTCAATAACTGGCCGCTGAGTTTCGCGGCCGTCGCGTTCCTCCTCGCCCTCGCGCTCGGCGCCATTCTCCTCTTATACTCTACCGCGTCCTTGGCAGTATTCTTCGCGTGGTTTCTCCTGTTCTTGACGCCCAGCTTTGGTTACTCGTGGGTGGATCACTTCGCCGTCGGTGTGCTTTCCTCGTACGCCGTTTTTGTTCTCCTCGCCCTCCTCCTCGCCTTCCCGCAACGGGTTTCCCGCCTCCAGCGCATAGGTTTAATTCTTCTCGGCGTATTTTTCCACCACTACGCGTGGCTGATTTTGCTCGCGACCGCGCTGCTCCTCGAAGTTGAGGAACGCGTTTGGCGCACGACTTGGCGGACGCCTTTCGTCCTCTTAGGCCTCCTTGTCGGACTCCCCTTAGGTGCGCAACTATTTTCCTTTTCGTCGACGGGGAGCCCGCTCCCCTACATTATTTTCAACAGCCGCTTGTTGGACGCGGCGGGAGTGGTGCTCGCCGTCGCTGTCGGCACGGCGTTTAACCTGCAAAAGAAGGGGTCGTCGGTTTTCGAGCGCGGCCTTCACGCTTTACGTTCGGGGAGTTGGAAGAGGATGTCGTCCCACGGGTGACGGTAGAGGTGTTGCTTGAGGCGTTTTTGATCGAGAGCGTGGCCAATAAGACCAATGCTGCGCCCCAAGGCGAAGAGACCATTGAAGAAGCCGGCGTCGAGGGCGTCCTGGATTTCTTCTTCACTAAAGTCCCCGCTGGACGCCATCAAGTCCAAAAACGTGGCGGCAATCGTACCGTCCACATTGAGGATGAGGCTGTTCTTCTTGGCGGTCGTAATTTTTTCGACGGCGAGCGCGTAATCCAAATACTGGCTCGTCTTGAAGTATTTGCGCGCGTACGCTTGAAGGAGTTGCACGCGCTTGTCGGGGTTCGTGACGCTCTTGACGCGGTGCCCGATACCGGGAATCGGAACTCCTTTGCGCTTCATTTCATCCACAAAAGCTTGCGGCCCCACGCCCGCATCCGCCGCCGTTTTAAAGCAGCGCGCCGCGTCGTCAATCGCGCCCCCAAAACGCGGCCCGATGGTGAGCAGGCCGCTGCACAACGCACTCACCACGTCCTTGCCTGCGCGGCTGGCGACGATAGTGTTGTGCGCTCCCGACACGGCGGGGCCGTGGTCGGCCGTAATCACGAGCACGCGTTCGATGTAGCGCGCGGCCAACGGGGAAAGTTTTTTCTTAAACCACAACAAGCCGATGACGTCTCCAACACCCGCCCCGTTTTCGACGAGTTCAGCGAGCGGGTAACCGGCGTAACTCACGTCGTCGCCGCGCTCGTCGCTAATCGTTGAGAGAATATTGGTGGCGCGACGCACTTTTCCCGCCGCCGCAGCGACCGCGTAATCCAAGGGGAGTTCGGGAGGCTGATTTTCCGCGACGGGCTTGATTTTGCCGGCGCGCACGAGTTTTTCGTAAGCACTTGCGAGCGCACGCTCAAGGTCCTCAAAATCGCGCGGCACCGCGGCACCCGCCGCAGCGAGAGCCTTGTTTTTCGCGTCCGCGCTCTCTCTTTCGGCGCCACTCTTGGCGCCCGCGTGCCCGAACTGGACTTCACCGGGGAAGAACGCCGCGCACGAGCCCGTTACGAGGGCGACGAGGGGCTTGGTGATTTTCTTGGCTTTAATCGCGTCCGCGACGGCGTACTCGTCCGTGCCGCCGAGCTCGCCGAGCAGAAGAATAATCGCGACGCCGGAATCGCGTTGGTAGCGCAAGGCGTGGTCGAGCAGCGTGGAGCCGGGGTACGCGTCTCCCCCCACCGCGACGGCCTCGCGCACGCCGTCCGCGTTACGCGCGCAAATCGCGCACAACTCATTGAGCAAGCCGCCGCTCTTCGTCACCAAGCCCACGCTGCCGGGGCGGTGGAGCTTGCTGGCAAGCAGGTTTTCGTTCGAGCCACCCGTGTTGCCGATACGAAAACTCCCCGGCGCGATGCCGCCGACCGTGGCGGGGCCAATGATGACTTTGCCTTCTTTTTTGGCGAGGGCGGCGAGTTCGCGCGCCTGCCGCTCTGGCATGCCTTCCGCAATCACGACCGCCAGGGCAATGCTGGGTTGTTCGAGGGCTTGTTGAGTGGTGGCGTACGCGGAGCGAAATGACGCGAAATTGACGAGCACGCTCGCGTGCGGGTGAGCGGCGACGGCTTGAGGGATGCTGGCGTAAACGGGAATGAGGAGTTCAGTTTTGCCGAAAAAAGCTTTCAGCACGCCGGCGCCTTCCGGGTTCACGACGCACGCCACGCTGGGCGTCGCGCGGCGGCAGAGGTAATCGAAGTCGAGCATGCGCTGCACGGCCGCTTCTTGCAGGCCGTAAACGATGCTCGTGGTTTGAGGCGTGAAGAGGGGAGCGTCCGTCATCGGGGTTTTCACTTGATTCGTTTACTGGAGTTGATTTGATTGTTCGCGTGCACGTACTCGGCGGCGAGGTCCACGATGTGAGTGAGAGGGGTTTCGGGACCGAAGGTTTCGATTGGCAGGCCGTCTTTGGCGGCCGCCTCGCGAATGAGTTGCAAGCCCTTGGCGTAGTTGGGGCCGCCGCGGCGCACCCAAAAGCGCGCGTTGGCTTTCCGTAGTTCGGCCGCTTTTTCGTGCATCGCGCGAATAATGCCGGCGAAGGTTTTCGCGACGTCCGTAAAATTCGCGATGCCGCCGCCGATGAGAATAGCTTTTCGCGGCGCGATCGATTTCGCGCACAGTGCGAGCACCGTGCGCGCGTACTGGTAGGTGTCCTCCTCGTTCGGATCCCCCGAGTATTCGCCGTAAACCGCGAGCTCGTTTCCCAGCCCGGCGGCGGTGACGGCGTCCGCGTACACCACGCTCGCGCCCCCGCCCGCCACGAGGTTCCAAACGCTTCCGTTGGGGTTGAGGATGGTGAGCTTGAGGGACGCCCCGGTTTTTTCGTCGAGTTGTTTCACGAACGCTTCTTCGGGGGAGGGTTCACGGCCGAACGGGGCTGGAAATTCGAGTTCGCCCCACTCCGTCTCGTGCAGAAAGCGACTTGCCTCGTCTAGGCGCGCGACCGCGCCCAGCGGAATGGCTTGCCCGTCCACGAGCGTGAGGGGGTTGAGTTCGAGGTACGTGAACCCCTTGGACGCGAAGACCGAGTAAAGGGTGGAAACGAAGTTTGCGAGGAGTTGGCGATCCTGCGCGTTCGCGCGAGAAACGAGTTTCTCGAGTTGCTGGTGTGCCGGCGTTTTGCCGACGGGGACGAGGAGCTCACTTACGGACTCCCAGTTCTCCTCGATGTCAACGCCGCCCTTAATGGAGAAGAGAATAGCGTCCGCGTCGCGGCGCGTGAGAATCGAGACGAAGTACTCGCTCGCGTGCGGCACAAACGGCTCCACCAAAAAGCGCGCGAGCGTGCCGGTGGTGCGGCCCACCGTGACGCGTTTGCCCGCCATTTTTTCGAGAAACGCTTTGGCTTCCTCAAACGTGACGCCGACGGCGAGCAGATTGTTCTTGCCTTTTTTGCCGATGAGTTGGTCCGGCTTGACGACGAGTGTGCCCTCGTGCAGCCATTTTTCACGCTTGGCGGTGGTTGTTAGTTCCTTGGCGTCCGCCACTTGGACGCGATTACTGGGGAGGTTGAAGGCGCCGCTCGAGGCGGCCGGCAAGAACGCGGCCAACAAGCGCTTGGCGTCGAATTCCGAAATCCCTCGCTGAGCCATGCTGAACACTCCAAAGAAGTAATCGAACAAGTGTTACTAGAAAAACAAAACTTAAAAATACGCCACGCGCCGCAACGCACTTCGGCGTTTGGCGAACTAGTTGGGGGCTACTTGACTCGGGTGCGGGAACTTTTTAGCGCGCCATGATGAATGTCGAGAGCAGAGTAGTAACCCGTTTTTTTTCGAAAGCGAAAACGCAAATTGATTCGAGGCGCCTGCCCGGTGCGCTTCTTAATCGCATCAACGACGCGCCTTACCGCGGCGTATTCCTTGATGAGGTTGAGGCCCCCGTTGGGGTGAGTGAACGAGTGAGTCCACTCGCCGTTCGGCATGGGCGTGCTTTTCTTGTACTCATACCCGCGCCGCTCGAGCTTTCGACGCAACTCGGCGACAAGGAGTTCGGTCACGCGTGATTCCCCCCAACTCCAAGCGCGTGCGAATCCGCGGGCGCGTTCGGGTTTCGAATCGTGAACCCGCCGCCGACTTGGGCGTCGAGAAAGTCGATGCGGCAGCCGCGCAGCTTCTCCACGTCGGCGCGAGGGACAAAGACGCGGACGCCTTTCTCCACGAATTCGTCGTCGCCGTCTTCGGGCGCGTCCTGCAAGTCGAGGTTGTAAACCCAGCCCCCCGCCGCAAAACTCACGCGCAACCCCAGCAGCTTGCCGTCCGCGAATTCGCGCACCTTGGCCGCGGCGCGCTCAGTAAGGGAAACCAGTTGAGAGTCCAATCCGCCGTGCGCCGCCGCGTCATTAATCGCGTTCACTAACGCATCCACGTCGGCGTCCGAGTTGCCGTACCGCTTGCAACCCTCTTCAAGCGTCTCGCTCGCAGCCAAGCCGC
>JBBILJ010000001.1:8203-52843 GCA_037444945.1 Microcaldota archaeon
AACACGGCATGCCGTAATTGATGAGGAGCTCTTCCGCTGCCGGGTAGAGGCGAAGCACCTCCGCCAGCGTCCACTCCTTCGTAATCCGAGGGCGCTCGCCGGTCGGTGGACCTTGCGGCTTCACTTCATTCATACAAAACAATAGACCCTCGCGCGTTAAAAAAAATGCCGGACACGCGCCCGTTTGCCGTTTAGCGGAGGGCACCGACGAGAGCCGCCATTGCCCGTGCCGCCTTGCGCGGGTCATTGTAGTCCGGGACTCCGTGCTCGCGCAGCAAATTGATGGCGTCCTCGCTGTACTTGCCCCCCATAAATACGGCGAGAACCGGTTTGCGGGGGAACTGGCGGTGCGCGAGAATCACGACGCGCGCATCTTCTTCTGCGTCCGTCATGGTTTGAAGTGTTTGAATCACGATGGCACCGCCAACGCCTTTGTCTGCGAGCACGGCGTTGAGGGCGGCCTCGTAGCGATCGGGCAGCGCGTCCCCCACCAAGTCAAGGGGGTTGCGGCGAGAGTACGCGGGATGCATTTTTTTCGTTGCGTCCAGTTTACGAAGTAGTGTTTCGGGAAATTCGGCGAGCGCGACACCGAACTCCGCGCACGCGTCTGCACACAACACGCCCGCCCCTCCACCGTTGGTGACAATCGCGGTTCCCTGGTTTGCGGTGCGCGGTTGCTGGGCGAGGGCTTTCGCGACGTCGAAGAGCGATTCCAGCGAGTTCGCGGCTGCGGCGCCGCCCTGCCGCACGATGCCGGCAAAAACGCGCGCGTCGCTCGCCAGCGCGCCCGTGTGCGTGCTCGCCGCGCGCGTGCCAGCCGCCGTACGCCCGCCTTTGAGCACCACAACGGGTTTGCGTGCGGTTGCGCGCCGCAGCGCATCAAGAAACCGTCGCCCGTCTTTGACGCCTTCCAAATAGAGCGCAATACTCTTTGTCTTATTGTCTTGGGCCGCCCAGTCGAGAAAGTCGGCGGCGTCGAGGTCCGCGCTGTTTCCCAGTGAAACAATCGCGCTGAACGAGTAGCGTTCGCGGAGCGCCCAGTCAATGATGCTGTCCGCCATGGCGCCGCTCTGCGTGAGGAACGCGACGTCGCCCGCGGGTGGCGTCGAGAGCGCGAAGGACGCGTTGAGTTTACTCCACGGGCGCAGGATGCCGAGACAGTTCGGGCCGACGAGCCGCATGCCGGTCGTGCGCGCTTGCGTGACGATTTGTTCCTCGAGGCGCTTGCCCGCCTCACCGAGTTCGCCGAAGCCGGCGCTCACCACGATTGCGGCTTTGACGCGCTTTCGCGCGCACTCGGCGACGACGGCGGGCACGATTTTGGCGGGTACCGCAATGATGGCGAGGTCTACGGGTCCAGGAACGTTGAGGATGGAGGGGACGCATCGGAGGCCGAGGAGTTCGCGCGCGTGGGGGTTGACGGGGTATATTTTGCCGGGGAAGGGTGCGCTCCACGTGGAGGGTTTCGCGCAGCCGCGAACGAGGCTGGCGAGGATGCCGTACCCCACGCTCGACGGGTCGCGGGAGGCTCCAATAACGGCGATGCTTTTCGGCTCAAAGAGCGCTTTCGCGGTTTGCGGATCCATAGTTTCAGCGATTTTTTCTCGTTTTCGGGTCGTCGACGGTGATGCGGGCGTCCACTACCAAGGCTTCGCGGTCGTTCGCAATCACGGGGTTAAAGTCGAGGCTCTCGATTGAGGGCTCGTGGAGGAGTAGCTCCCCCGTTTTGAGGAGGAGGTGCACGAGGGGTTCTTTGGAGACTTTGCGCCCCCGCACGCCGCCCGGCGCGAAGAACGCGCTCGCCTTGCTCTCTGAAATTAGGTCCAGCGCGTCGCTGACGGAGAGCGGAGCAGCGCGAAAACTCGCGTCTTTGAATAATTCAACCAACACGCCGCCTGCGCCGAACAACACGACGGGACCAAAGGCAGGGTCGCGGGCGCCGCCGATGATGAATTCCGCGCCCGGCACTTGTTCTTGGATGAGAAAGCAGTCCACGTCGCTCGCGCGTGTCTTGGCGGCAAGCTCCCAGTACGCTTGCTTGACGGCGAACTTGTCGCCGAGGTTGAGTTTGATCAGGCCCTTCTCCGTCTTGTGGCTGATGCTCTTGCTCCAAACTTTGAGGACGAATGGCGCCGCCATGCCTTTGGCGTTTTCGAGGATGCCTTCGAGGGACTCGGCGGGGCCTTGGTGGCACATCGGGATGCCGTGCTTTTGCAGCAAGTCAGCGGTTTCCCCATACGAGAGTCGCATACGGGGGAGAGGACGCGGGCGGCCAATTAAAGGGTTTAGTCTTCCGCGTATGGTGCGCCCGTCTGCGGTCCCGCGGGGGAGAGGGCTTTGGATTCGTACACGGCGTTGTTCACGCGTTCGTACACTTTGGCGGCGTCGCTTTCGCGCACCAAGAACGACACCATGGTCGTTGTGGAGAACACGGAGTAGATGGAGGCGCGCGCCTCGCTGATTTCGTTGCTGAAAAACGAGAAAAGGCCGGGCTCGAGGAGGGCTTCTAAGGGGAACGAGATCGTGACGAGCGCAAGGTTTTCGTACGAAATCTGCAACGTACCGCTGTGTTTTTTCCCGATCTCGAGGAGAGTGGGCAAGTGGCGGTTCATGGCGATGACGTTGATTTCGTCGGAGCGCTCGATGAGGTACATCTTCTCGTTTACGTTTCGGTTGAGTTTGGAGTTAAAGTCGGCGAGCGCGTCGTACACGGCCGGCGTTCGGCGGTAGTGTACATTCACCATGCCGGTGCGCACGAGGAGCGAGCAGCGCCCGAGCTGCGCGATGAGGTCGGTGGAGCTCTTGCGCTTGCGTAGCGCGTCCGCGTAGCGGCGAATCGCCATGATGACGGCGTCCACGCCGACGGAGTACCCGAGTTTTTCCTCGACGAGGGGCTTGATTTCGCGCGCGAGAGCCGAAAAATTGACGAGGTCGCGCCGCAGGGGTGCGTGGAGGTACTGCATGGAGTCGAGGGTTTCCGCGACGCCGTTCGCAATCGTGTACCGCACAGCAAAAACCTCCGTCAGCCGTTTATTCCGCTGTTTTTAGGGTTTCTAGCGCCTAGCGCCGCCCTAAAAGTGCTCGAAAAAACGACAAAAAGTTGATTGTTACGTTTTTTTAGACAACGACATTTATATATTTTGCTTTTAGTCCGATAAATAATACAAAATGTTTAATTTACCACTGCTTTGTTAGGAAATCGATATATTTTTATAGTTGGGTTGGTTGGTTTGTGAGGAGGTGGAGGCAGCCCCGGAAAATGGAAAGCGGCGGTTTAGGTAAACCCTTGGATTTAGAGGCAGTGGCGCGAGAGTGAACAGCACTCGACAAAGGGGATTGTCCCGAACTCGTGTTGGCGCTCGTTAACTCTCTCCCGTCGCCGCCTCCTAAACCCTCGGATTCGACCGAAACTGACGCTTTTACCCGTTTCGGGAACTGCGTGCCGTTATGGCTTACAACATCATGCTCGCCAAGGAAATGAATGCAACCGCCGCACCGACGACGTACGCCGTCCGCGGCAGCCACATTGTCTTTCTTGCAGCCCTCGTCGAAGCCCTTGCCGGTTCCTTCATTGCAGCCGTTGCACTCAGCGTCATCGCCCTCATGGTGACGGGGTGGGAAGACCGCCGTTCAACCGAAAACTCGTTCTAACGCCGTTGAGTTTGAGCCCCTTCGAACCCTCTAGAAAACCTCATTTGCGCCCCACCGTCGTGAAGCCTTCCACCGATGCCTTAAAGAGCTTTTTACGCGTTCTCCTTTTTCGCATTCAGGTGATTTCGCCATGGCGATCAGTTTTGAAGGCTCCCTCGACCTGTTTCACGCCGCCCTCGGCCTCCTAATTGCGGTGCTCGCCTTCTCGACTATGAAGCGCTTCGTCGCGACCGCCAACAAGCCGTTCCGTTTCTTCGTGGTCGGCGCAGTCATCCTCGCCCTCGGCGAGCTCGCGGATGCGTTAAACGCGTTCGGCGTCATCAACTACCCGCCCGCCTTCCAAATCATTGAAACCTTCGCCCTTCTCTCCTTCCTTGCCGCCATGTATTACGCGTTCAAAATGCGCGTCTTCGAACTCGGCGAGTAAATCAAAAGGAAAACACGACTACGCATCGCCCGCGGGCTTAGGTTGCGTCGAAGAATTCGCGCGCTACGCGCGCCACGCGTGTGCGGTCCTCTTTGCGGCAGCCCACGATGAGTTTCTCTGTTTCTTCCGCGCGCAGCGACTGCAGCAGCGGTGAGGACGCGTAGAGGGAGCGAGTTTTTCCTGGCTCGTCGCGCACACGCGCCGTCACGGGTTTCGCGTGAATGTTGGGCCAGCACACGACCGCGTCCTCGAGGCCGAACCCCTCGTCCGCCAGCGCCTTCACGAGTTTGGGTTTGGCGCCGCGCGCCGCAAACAATTTCTCGAGCTTCTCGCCTTCCGCTTCCACGACGAGAGCTTTCTTGAAAAGGCGTCGGCGAAGCAACCGGTCCGCCAAAACGTTTCCGTCCTGCTGGAGGCGGGAGAGCATCGGCAAGTCGGTGCCTTGCCGCACGTCGTCAACCGTGATAAGGGAGTCGCGCAGCGCTGCGCGCAGCGCGTTGTTCGCCATTTCTTCCGCAATGCGCAGCGCGGGATGCGAGTACACGGCCGCAAACATAAAATGACGCGAAACGAGCAGGCTTTCGGCAGCGAGACGGCCTTTCTCGTTCAAAACCAGTTCGTTCCCGTCGAGAGCAATGCTTTGCTGCAAACGCTCCGCATCGATGAGCGAATACGCCACGCCCGTAAAGTACGCGTCACGCAGCAGGTAGTCCACGCGGTCGGTGCCGAACTCCCACGACACCAGCGCGCCGCGCCCCTGCCCGCGCAAGAGGCGAACCACCTCGCGCGGCTCGAACCCGTTGGCGCGCAAGGCGTCCGCGAGCTCGCTTTTCTCGACGAGGCGAAAGCCTTGCTCTTCATGCATCACGTCGCCGTTCTCGGCGAGGACGGCTTCCGCCGAATGCGAAAAAACCGGGTGACCGACGTCGTGAAGCAAGCCCGCGAGCCCGAGGCGTTCCGCCTCGTCCTTGGGGAGCTCGAGGCGTTGCGCAAGCGTACGCGTGAGGTGGTACGCGCCCAGCGAGTGCTCGAAGCGCGTGTGCGTCGCGCTCGGGTAAACCAAGTAAGCGAATGAGAGTTGGTGTACGTACCGCAAGCGCTGCAGCGGCCCCGCGTCGACGAGGGCCAGCGCGGCAGGCGTGAGCTCGATGTTGCCGTGAATCGCGTCCCGTACCAAGTGAGTTCGCTCCATACTCGCGCCTAGGCGGAGGGCGAATAAAAAGCGCGCTAGTCCATGACGCGGTGCGGGAGGTTCATGACGTCGCGGTAGGTGACGGCGCCGACGAGGACGCCTTTTTTGTCCGTGACGGGGACGGCACGGAACGCGTAGCGCGCGAAGAGCGCGGAAGCCTCCTTCAGCGTCTGGTCGGGGTGGAGGTCCACGACGTTGTCCACCCAAAACGAGCGCAGGCGCGCCCGCGCAGGGGCTTTGAGGAGTTCCTTGATGTCGACGACGCCGAGAAGCTTGCCGTCGCTGCCGACGATGTAGATGTACATGACGACGTTTTTGCCTTTCGCGCGCCGCGGGAAAACCGCGCGCACGTGGCCCGCTGTTTCGTTGGGCGTGGCGCGCACGATGTCGCGCGTGAGGAACATGCTGACTTTGGCTTCCTGCTGCTCGAGAATCAGGCGGATTTTGCGTGCGTGTTCTTTGTCGAGGTGGTCGAAAATGTCTTTTTGTTCGCTCCACGGTAGCGCGGCGAGGATGTCGGCGGCCTGGCCGGGCGTCATTTCGTCGATGAGTTGGGCGGCCTTCTTTTCGCTGAGCGACGAAACGATTTCGCGCTGCACGTTCGGGTCGACTTCCTCGAGCGCGTCGGACGCGTCCTCGGGTTTAAGCGTGTTGAAGAGCACGTTGCGCTGCCCGGGCTCGAGTTCTTCGAGGATGTCGGCGAGGTCGACGGGGGGTAGGTCTTCGAGTTTTTCGCGCGCCACGTTGAGTTTGACGTTGCCCTTAAAGCTCCCCACGTCAGCGGGGAGGGGTTGTATGTATGCCCACGAAATTGTTTTCTCGCGAATGTTTCGCGCCAAATTGTCGATGTAGTTCGCCAGCCCTTTGAGTCCAACGCGGCGCAGCAAGCCGTACCGGCTCGGGTCTACTTCGCTGACGTAGAGTTTGTCGTTGCGCTGCACGAGCTTGACGTCGTACACGACTTCAACTTCTCGGTCCTCAAGATCCACCACTTTCTTGTCCAGCACATGATCCTTAAGCAGGAGCGCGTCGTCGGGCGGTACGCCCTCGTACTTCTCCAGGTTTTCAAGGTTGACCGCGATGACGCCGCCATCGAGACCGAGCACTTTCTCCCACGGCACGAGCAGGGAAGGGCGACCGAAGGAGCGGTGCACCGCGAGGTGCGTGACGACGGGGACGCGCTCGCCCTCCGAAATCACGAGGTCGTCGAGGCGGCCGAGTTTTTTGCCGGCCTCCATCACGCGGCGACCGAGAAGTTCCGTGAGGTAATAAATCGTTTCCACGCGACGGGTTGTTGCGAGGGTTGGTTCAGGCATGGGCGGTCGACTCCGAGGCGGTTTCACTTGACGAGGGTGTAGAACTTATAGAAAAGAACGGCGACGAGGAAAATCAAGTAGAGGCGCAAAAAGAACAGCGCCCCGCTCGTCAGAGGCGTCATTTGGATGCGGGGAACCGCGTACTTGCGGTTGATTTCCGCCACTTTGGGAAGGCGCCGCTCGAGGAACGCGTTAAAGCGGTTTTTCAAGCGCTGCCACAAACTCATGTTCATTGCCTTGTTGTTTGAGTTATTTTGCTGGTTTGCTTGCTTTGTAATCTAAGTTTTTTTTTGATTATCCTAGTGGAGGAGTTCGGGGAAGAGCGTGCTAATCGCGTAGCCCGTAGAGAGGAGGATGATGGCGGATACAATGATAAAGCCGATGACGTTGTCGCGCGTCGTGTTCTTGTATTTGCCCATAATTTCCTCGTTGTTGAGCAGTAGGATGAGGAACACTAGGGCGGCGGGGAGGAGCGTGACGGCGATGACTTGCACAAACAGCGTGATGAGCACCAGCGGCGCGCCCGGGATGAGGACGACGGCGCCCGCGGAGAGCAGCGCGAGGAGGTAGCTCGCGTAAAACCACGGAGCCTCCTTGACTTTGTTGTTCAGCGAGTGCGCCCATCCGAACACTTCACCGAACGCCCACGAGCTTGCGAGCGAAATGCAAATCGCGCCCAAAAAACCGGCATCCAAGAGACCGATGGCGAGCAAAGTGCCCGCGTACTGGTTGAAGCCCATCAACGCCTGCGCGGCTTGGGCGGCGCTTTGGATGTCCATGCCGCGCAGCACGGTACCGGTCACGATGACGCAGAACACGGCCACCACCACGGTGAAGACGGCGCCGACGAGGGTGTCGAACTTACCGGTTCCAATGTCTTTCTCTCGCAGTCCCTTGTCGACGACAGCGCTCTGCTGGAAGAAAATCATCCACGGCGCAATCGTGGTGCCGATGTTTGCCATCAAAAAGAAGAAGAGCTCGCCGGTGAGACCCCCAGGAAAGTTCGGAATAATGCCTTGGCGAAGGACGGCGGACACAGATGGGTGAACCAAAAACGCGAGGGGAATGTAGACCAGATTGATGGCAGCGAAGATGAGCGCGATTTTTTCCCACGTCCAGTACCGCCCCTGCCACACCATTGCGAACATAATCAGGGACACAATGAGGACGGTCCACAAGGGGGGGACGCCGAAAATGCTCATCGCGGCCGTCATGCCGATGAATTCCGTAACGAGCGTGAGCCAATTCACGAGCACGAGGTCGGCGAAAGAAAACCAGCCCCAAAACGGCCCGAAGGCGTCGAAAATGGCTTCCGCGTGCCCATGCTTGGTGACGGCGCCGAGACGCACCGTCATTTCCTGCACGAAGTACGCGACGGGACCGAGGAGGATGAGGAACCAGATGAGGCCGTAACCATACTTGGCGCCCGTCGCGGCGTATGTCGTGATGCCGCCCGCGTCGTTATCCGCCACCATGACGAGAATGCCCGGGCCGGCGAGGAGGAGGTAGAGCTGGATGGCCTTGGCAAAGCGGCGGTAACGGTAAAACAGGTTTCCCCAAAAACTCATGGCGACCCGCCCGAAAAAGAAGAATCACGCAACGAACTGCTCAACGTATTTCCGATAGATCAACCCTTCACGCACTCGCAGAAATGTGAAAAAAACTCGTTGATGCTTAGAAAAACAGAAGGGAATAAATAGGGAACGGGCGAAGGCGCCGCCCCCCTCAAAGAAACGGGGACGCGTTAGCCTTCGAAGTCTTGAGGCGTATACGGGTAGTCCTCATCCTTCTCGATTTTGCCTTCCGCGCGCAGAATTTCGCGCGCGAGAAGCCAGTACATGAGCGCGATGCTTTTGCGCCCCTTGTTGTTGACGGGGATACAAAGTTCGATGAATCGCGTCGAGTTGTTCGTGTCGCACAAGGACAAGATGGGGACGTGGACTTCGAAGGCTTCCTTCACGGCTTGCCGATCCACGCCGGGATCCGTGACGAGGACGACGCCGGGCTCCACAAAGTCGAAGCGCGACGGGTTGGTGAAGCGGCCGGGCGTGAAGCGCCCGTTGAGGGCTTGTGCGCCGAGGATTTCGCAAAACTTGGCGATGGGTTTCTGCGCGTTGTCCTTACTCCCCACCACCGCAATCTTGTCGTTGTCGTACTTAGCGAGAAAACGGGCAGCCAGGCGGATGCGTTCATCCATTTTTTTGAGGTCAAGGACGTGCAGGCCGTCGTCGCGCGCCTTGTAAATGAATTCGCGCATCGAGCCGTGCTTGGTCTTCGTGCCGATGTGAGCTCCAGCTTCAAGGTATTTTTCTTGGGGGATGAGGAAATCCATACTCTACCGACACCTAATTTTTCTGCGCCCGCGTTAGCCGCGTTGGCTGTCGCGAACGGTTAGTCAAGAAACCGCCGAAACGAGTAGGCTTCTTGCCGCACTCTTTTGGGGCGGCGAGGTTAATAAAACTCGCCCCCGTAGAATGAATCCGACCCACCCCGATGGCTGACGACGAGAAAGAAGAGGAGTCCCCCGAATCCGAGCGGAGCAACGGCCACGGCGGAAACCGAGGAGCCTTCACGCTCATCCATGAACCTGCGCAAGCCGAGAGCGAGGAAGAATTTGAGGTTGAAGGCAATGCAGAGCTCGCCGACTTGCCGGAACTCAAACGCGCTGAGAGCGCGCCGAGCAAACTCGACGCCGAGAAGGTAGTTGAGGCGGCCTTGTTTTTGGGTAACCGTGAATTCCCCCTCGCTGAGCTCGCCCTCGTCGCGAACACGACCGTGAAGCGCGCCGGGGAACTCGTCGAACGGATTCAGCGCCGCTACAACGAGTCCGGCTCCCCCATCGAACTGGTTTTTGAGAACGGCAAAGCCGCCATGCAAGTGCGTCCCGCCTACATATCAGCCGTCGCCAAGCTCTCCAAACAGACCGAACTCTCCCGCAAAGCCACCCGCATTCTCGCTTTGATCGCGAAAAAGAAGGAACTCTTGCAGAGCGAACTCAAGCGCTATTTTCGCGGCGAGATTTACGAGTACGTCACTGAACTCAAAGTCGCGGGTTATGTGACGAGCGAAAAGAAAGGCCTCACGCGCCTGCTCAAGCCTACCAAAAAATTCTACGAAACCTTCCAAGTCGGCGCGTGAAGTAGTTCACGCGCGCGAGTAGTTCGGTGCTTCGCTCACAATCGTCACATCGTGCGGGTGCGACTCAGCGACGCCGGCGCGCGTGACGCGCACAAAGCGCGCCTTCTTTTGCATTTCGACAATGTTCTTCGCCCCGACGTACCCCATCCCGCTCTTTAGCCCGCCGATTAATTGATACGCGGCGTCCGCGACGCTGCCTTTGAGGGGCACGGCCGCTTCAACGCCTTCCGGAACTAATTTTTGCTTTTCCGTCACGTGGACTTGGCCGTAGCGAGCCTTGCTGCCCGCCATCATGGCGCCCAGGCTTCCCATACCGCGATAGGATTTGAATTGGCGGCCGTTGACGGTGATAACTTCGCCAGGGCTTTCCGTGCACGCGGCGAACAAACTCCCCATCATGACGCTCGACGCGCCCGCGCCAATCGCTTTCGCGACATCGCCCGAGTAACGAATGCCGCCGTCGGCAATGACGGGCACGCCGAGCGGCTCGCACGCTTCCACCGCGAGCAGGACGGCTGTGAGTTGCGGCACGCCGACGCCGGCGACGATGCGCGTGGTGCAAATCGCCCCCGGGCCTTGACCGACCTTAACCGCGTCCGCGCCAGCTTGAGCAAGAGCAGCGGCGCCTTCGCGGGTCGAAATATTTCCCGCCACGACATCTACAGCGAACTCTTTTTTGTATTTCTTGACGGCGTCAAGGACGCGTTGCGAGTGGCTGTGAGCGGTGTCGATGACGAGCGCGTCCACGCCCGCTCGGTGCAGTAATTCCGCACGTTTCTCGTCTCCTGGCCCCACCGCTGCAGCAACAAGGAATTTTTCGGCTTTCACGCGCGCCACGTGTTCTGCTTGTGCTTCGGGGGTGAGGTTGCGGTGGATGACGCCGATGCCGCCGACTTTGGCGAGCGCAATCGCCAGCGGGGCTTCCGTGACGGTGTCCATGGCCGCGCTGCTCAGCGGGATGCCGAGCTTGACGTTTTGGCTAAAGCGCGTGGAGACGTCCGCATCCGCGGGCACCAGGTCGGAGTGCTGCGGAACGAGGGACACGTCGTCGAAGGCGAGAGCCTCGGAGTCGAGGTAGAATTTGTCGGTTGCCTTGGTGTTCGGCATCGTTGATTCCTCCGAATTAAGCGCGCTCGATTTTGATGGTGTTCGTGGAGCCGTGGGAACCAAGCGGAATGCCCGCCGTTACGACGGCGAGTTCGCCGTTTGCGAGCAAACCTTTTTCCTTGACGGCGCGCACGGCTTGCGTGATGACGCTCGCGTCCGACACTCTTTTGTTGAAAAGTAAGGGGTGCACGCCCCAGCACAACGCCAAGGCCCGCGCGACTTCAGCTGTCGGGGTGAGTGCCACAATTTTGGCTTGAGGACGACAACGCGCCACGCGACGCGCCGTGGAGCCTGACGAAGTCGGCGTTACAACGGCGCCCGCTTTCAGGTCCGCGGCGAGCTTGCACGCCGCCCTCGCCAGCGCGAGGGCTTCGTCACCCTTGCCATCATCGCGCTCGGAGAAGGGAGGCAGGAGTTGCTCGGCTTTGCTCGCAACGCGGTCCATTACGCGCACCGCGGCAACCGGATATTGCCCCATCGCGGTTTCGCCGGAGAGCCACACGCCGTCCGCGCCGTCGAGCACCGCGTTCGCGACGTCGGTGACTTCTGCGCGCGTCGGCACGGGGGAGTTAATCATGCTTTCCAGCATTTGCGTGGCGACAATAACGGGTTTGCCGGTCTTGTTGCACGCTGCAATGATGCGTTTTTGCACGATGGGTACCTCCTCAATGGGGACTTGCAAACCGAGGTCGCCGCGCGCCACGACGACTGCGTCTGCGGCTGCAATGATTTCGTCAAGGTTGTGTAGGGCTTCGAGGTCCTCAATTTTCGCCACGATTTGAGTGCGGGAGGGCACGAGACGGCGCAGAGCCGCGATGTCGGCGGCGCGGCGCACGAAACTCTGCGCAATAAAATCGACTTTTTGCGCGACCGCGAACTTGATGTCCGCCTTGTCTTTTGGCGTTAGAGGTGGGAGAGGAAGGTGAACGCCAGGAAGCGTAACGGTTTTGCGGTCCGTCACGATGCCGCCGCTTACGACGCGCGCGACTACCTCTTTTCCTTCGAAGCCTTCAACTGAGAGTTCGAGACCGCCGTCGGCGAGCACGATTCGGCCGCGTTTTTCGACGAATTTTTCAAGACCGCGCAGCGGAATGGAGAAGCGTTCTGCCGTGCCTTCGACGAGTCGACTTGTTAAGTGCACGCGTGCGCCTTCTCGAAGAGTTGCGGAGCCTCCCGCGAATGTGCCCGTGCGGATTTTGGGTCCCTGCGTGTCGAGCAGGAGCGCAAGGTGGCGGTTCTCTTCGCGGTTGACGCGGCGAACCAACTCCATGCGTTGCGCGTGCGCCGCGTGGGTTTCGTGCGAGGCGTTAAAGCGCGCCACGTTCATGCCCGCGCGAGCGAGCTTTTGCACGACTCTCAGCGAGGTGGACGCGGGGCCGAGCGTACAAACAATTTTGGTTTTCCGCATTGAATTCAACCTTGGAGCAGAACAAGAAACTCTTAAGTCAGGTATACGGAGCGCGTGTTTTTTTACCCCCCTTTTTTGACTGCTTGACGGGTGTTTCCCTTGCGGTACGGTTCGAGTAGTAAGTGGCGAATGCGGCGCGCCCGCTCGCCTCCAACGCCTTCCACGGCTTGCAGTTCGTCTTCGTCCGCCGTGAACACGTTTTCCACTGTTTGAAAGTGTTCCAGAAGGTGCTTCGCGGTCGCCGGACCGATGAGGGGGAGAGATTCGACGATGAATTGCTGTTGCTCGGCGAGTGTGAAGGTCTTTTTCTCAAAGCGCAGCCGAGCCTCGCGTCCCTTACCCTGTTCGCGCGCCGCGAGAGCGAAGAGGAACTCCGCGAATTCTTCTTCGGAGTCGAAGAAAACGACGGGAAGGCGGTAATCGACGAGGAGAGAAATGAGGGCGCCACGGATGGCGGAGGGTTGCAAGCGCGAGAACTCGCGGCCAATGACGCCGACAAAGGGGCGCTCAAAATTGTTCGTCAATTCCGCGGCTTGAGAAAACAAGCGCCCGTCGATGATGCTGTCCTCAAAATCCGCGCTCGTCTTGCGCTCCACTCCAACGCGTGAACTCGGCAAAAAATCCCCAACGGGCAAGCGCTTGGCCTCAAGTTTGCCGCCAAGCTGGTAGAGCCGTCGCGCGGCTGGGCTTTTGAGTTCACGGTCGTCGAGCGTAATTGTGACTGCAGGCTCAGGTTGAGGCATCGCGAGAAAGAAGGACGAGGGCGGCTAAAAATCCGTGAGTTTCTTAGTTGAAGCCTCATTGATACCGTTCTTTGACAAGCCGCGCAGCATGGCGTTCATTTCGGCTTCCCGGCGGCGCGCAATCCAGAGAAACGCCTCATCCTTAGTGTTCTTCGTGACGAGCACGATGGCTTTACCCGCTCGCACTCTCCCCGTCCGACCTCGGCGTTGGATGAGGCGGATTTCAGAGGGGACGGCTTCGTAGAAGACCACAAGATCAACTTCGGGAATTGAAAGGCCTTCCTCGGCGACCTGAGTTGCTACGAGGACGTTAAACTCCCCGCCGCGGAAGCGATCAAGCACGGCGGCCTGCTCTTTTTGGTTCATGCCCTCGTTGCCGCGTCCCACTAGTTTTTCCGCCTTAATGCCTGCAGCGGCGAGTTCGGCGAAGAGTTGGTCGACGGAGTCACGAAAGTGCGCGAACACAATAGCTTTCTGCCCCGACTCGAGTTGCGCGGCCAAGATTTTTTTGAGGCGCTCCACTTTCGGGTGATTGAGCCCCGTAGCGACAAGTTCATTCGCTTCTTTTCGCACAAGTTGAATACGCACATCGCGCGAGAGGGCTTGCACGGCCTTGCTCGGCTCCTTACGCTCGTTCAAGTTCTCCAAAAAAGCGCGCAGCGCGCTCAAACCTTGCGCTTCAAGCAAGTCAATCGCGTGCAGCACGTTGAGAGCGCGCGCCTGCTCGCTGAGTGATGAAAACACGCGCTTGTCGGTCCGTGCGGCTTGCAAGATTTTCGCTCGCGCCTCGAGCAGGTCGCGTTTGTTGAGTCGCACGCTCGCGCTCGCCAAAAACCCGCTCTGCTTCAGACGCTCCAGCGACTCACGCAGGATTTCTTCGAGTTGCCCGCGGAGGCGCGCGAACTCAGGCGGTAAATCGACGAGCACGAACTCCATTTTCACGGGTTTCGCGTAACCCGCCACGTCCTCATCCTTCTCCGAACGCACCTCGATGTGCTTGGCGCCGAGGTTGTCGAGGATTTCTTGGAGTTTTTCGCGCTCGCTCGACGGGCTCGCCGTAAGGCCAATGATGTATGCATCCTGCTTTTGGGACTCGCGGGCGAGGAACGCGTACGCGTAATTCCCCACCGAGCGGTGAACTTCGTCGAAAACAATTAAGACAAAATCCGAGAGCTTGACGCGCGAGGTGAGGACGTCGTTTTCAATCACTTGCGGCGTCGCGCACACGATTTGCGCGACTCGGTACTCTTCGGTGCGCTCGGCGGGCGCCACTTCGCCCGTCAGCACTACCACGGGGCCTTGCGTGAGGAGGCTTTTTTCGAGTTGCTTGGCTTGCTGTAGCGCAAGAGGCTTGGTGGGGGTGAGGAATAGCATTTTTGCCTCTGGCTTGTCGTGCAGTACGCGCGCCATAGCGAGAAGCGCTACGAATGTTTTCCCCATCGCGGTCGGCATCACGACGAGGGAGCGCTTGTGGTGTACCGCGTTGAGTGCGGCTTTGACTTGAAAGGCACGCAGCTCGAAGTGCTCGCGCAACGCGAGTTTTTTTACGAACTCGTCAACGGTCTCCATCGCAAACCAACTCAGTCACGCGAAAAAACCTTCGAAAACCCTTGTTTTTTCGAAAAAAGCCCCTGCAAACCCCGTTTTCTCGCAACGAGGTAGCACAAGGTTTTTATTCGGTGGAGTAAAATAACCGTTCCCTTATTTGGTTGGCGCGTTTTAACGGTTTAGTTGAACGCGCGCCAGTCGCGTTTGAAGGATTTTTGAAAAAAGGTGGGTAAAGGTGGTTACAGTGTCTGACATTCCTCTCGCTCCCGTGGAGCGCCTCGTTCGCAAGGCGGGCGCCGAACGCGTCAGCGAAGACGCGGCCGAAGCGCTCGCGGACGTGCTCGAAGAAGTCGCCATTGACGTCTCGCAGAAAGCGGTGCAGCTCGCCAAGCACGCGGGCCGCAAGACCGTGACGAGCGAAGACATCAAGCTCGCCTCCCGCACAACTTAAACCGGCCGCTCGCCGCCGCCAGAGGGTTTACTCATGATTCTTTCTGACCACACGATTAAGGAGCGCATTAAGGCGGGCCAAATCGTCATTCGCCCTTTGGATCGCAAGTGCATTCAGCCCTCCTCCATTGATTTGCACCTCCTTCATGAGTTTCGCGTCTTCAAGCACGCCAAGTATCCCCTCATCGACCTCAAGCGCAAAGTCGGCAACTACACGGAACTCATCGTCAACAAGCCGAGTGAGGCCTTCATCATTCACCCCGGCGAATTTGTGTTGGGTTCCACTGAGGAAATCGTCCGCATCCCCGACGATCTCGTCGGTCGCCTGGAAGGCAAAAGCTCGCTCGGACGCTTAGGCATCATTATTCACGCGAGTTTGCCTTATGACGAAGACGTTTATGCGGAAATCGACGGGACGGCGCGCCTTGTGAAAATAGGGGAACTAGTGGAAAGGATCAGCAAGACCGCCAAGCGCGTTCGCGTCGCCTCCTTTGATCCCCGAACCCTCCGCACCGCATGGTTTGACGTTTCGGACTTTATTGAAAACCCGGAGAGTCATCTTTACCGTCTCGAGCTTGAAAGCGGGCGTAACGTTCGGCTGACGGAGTCGCATAACGTGTTCACGCTCTCAGCGAGTGGAGAAATTCACTCCACGCCGACGAACGACTTGAAGAAAGGCTCGTTCGTTGCCGTTCCGGGGCAGCTTCCCGTCACGATTCCCGCGACGATGGGAAACCTGCCTCTCGACCTGCTCGCGAACGGTTACGTTCAAAATATGTTGCGCGGCGACATCGTTCCAGCCATTTTTGAGGAGAAAACCTCTGGCATTCAAGCGGCGGCCCGCCAGCTGGGCTACTCGGATGCTTCCGTTCACTCCTGGCAGAAGACTGAAAACCTTCCTTTTTCCGTCCTTCAGGCGCTCCCGCCGGCTTATTACCAGACGCCGTTTCTCGCCCGTTACGACGCGTTCGCATCCTCGTTCGGTTCCGCCGCCCGCGTTCCAGCCCTTCTCGAACTTAACGACGAGCTTGGCTGGATTCTTGGCTTCTTCACGGCCGAAGGCCACTGGACGCGGAAGAACGTCGAGTTTACGACAACGGACTCGTCGTACGCGTCCCGGGTGAAGGATTATTTCGAATCCATCGGCGTGACGGTCAGCACGTCCGTTCAAAAGCCTGCCGGCCACAAGAAAACCTATTACGCCTACGCGTGTTCAAAGCTTCTCGCTGAAGCGTTCGTCTGCTGGGGCCTTGCGGCCAAGGCGAGACACAAGCGCGTCCCCCCCTGCCTTTATTCGGCCCCGCGCAGCGTGATTCGTTCGTTTCTTGACGGGTATTACGCAGGGGATGGCTCTCGGCTCCCCAACGGACAGCGCGCGTGGACGGCGAGCGAAAACCTCGCCTCCGACCTCGTCTACCTCGAAACCCTCCTTGGGCGGAAAGCCGCTTACCACCCCCGCCGAGACCTTTATGAGCTCTACGTTCGGGAGACGGCGCACAAGCTTCTCGAGGACGTTCCGAACCCGCGCTTGTTACTTCGCGCGATTCGCGACGAGCAGGGCCTAAGCCTGGCGCGTTTTGCCGAAAAGGTTCGCGTTTCCGCAACGTTCCTCTCCAATCTTGAGGCTGGCCTCTACGCGGGCGTAAAACGACGGACGCTCCGTCGAATCGCCGAAGCTCTTCCCCGGGATACTCCCTTGCAGCGGCGGTTTCACACGCTCGCCGAGTCGGACGTGCGTTGGGACCGAGTCGTTCGCGTCCAGAAGACGCCGGCCACGGAGAAAACGTACGACTTGGAAGTGCAACCCAGCGGCCAGCTGATCGAGAATTTTGTCGGCGGCAAGGGAGGCGTTTTCCTGCATAACACGGCCGGGTATGTTGACCCGGGTTTTGACGGGCACTTGACGCTCGAAGTCTCGAACGTCGGCAAGATTCCCGTCGCACTCTACCCCGGCATGCGGATCGCGCAACTCTCCTTTATTCAAATGACGACGCCCGCCGACGTCCCATACGGCTCTCGAAAACTCAACTCTCACTACCAAAAACAAAAAGGCCCCACTGAAAGCCGAATCGGCGAACGCTCCAAGTGGCTCTTTCGCTAAACCGCGGGATTCAAACATGAGCGACGAAACCGCGACGATTGGGCACGTGCGCCGCAAAGTCATCGCGTACCGTGATGCCCGGGACTGGAAACAGTTCCACAACCCCAAAGACCTCGCCATCGGCCTCTCCCTTGAAGCGAGTGAAGTCCTCGAGCACTTCCGCTACCTCAATGAAGCCGAGTACAAGCAAAAACTCGCCGTCCCCGCCGCCAAGCGCGAACTCGCTCACGAGCTCGCCGACTGCCTCCACGCCCTCGTCCTCCTCAGCGACGCCCTTGACGTCGACCTCGATGATGCCCTCGCCGAAAAACTCGCTCTCCTCGAACACAAATACCCCGTCCACTTAGCGAAAGGAAAAAACCTCAAATGGACCGCGTACACTAAGGCGAAAGGCAAATAAGGCGCCGAGCGCCGTAATCGTGTCATGCCCGCCGAACGGTCCGCCTCCCCCAAGCGCCTCGCACAAGCTCGCAAAACTTTTGCCGTATTGCGAAAAGGTGGCTTGACGCGCTGGCAGTCCGTCCTCCTTCTCACGCACCCTTCTTTTACTCCCGCCCTTCTGCAAGTTGCCGACGAAAAAACCGCGGCTGACGAATTCGCGCGCCGCACGGACGAAGCCCTCTCGCGTTTTAAGGGCCACCCGGCGGAGTATTTTCGCGCAAAACCCACCGTCGATGAATTCCATAACTACTTAATGCTCGAGCGCAAACTCAAGCCCGCGCAAGCCGCGTTCCACTCTCTCATCCTGCAGCGCGCCTCCCCGCACTACAAGCTTCTCCCCGAAGCCGCCGGCGTGTTCGCGCTCAAGAACTGGGCGCGCTGGAAAGCCGAACGCGTACTTGACGTTCTTGACGTGCGCGACTACAACCGCGATCGCGCCCTCTCGCAGGGACGGCAGGAAGAGAAACGCAAACTCCTCGCCGCCGACCTTGCAGAAGCCTTTGTACACGGCGCACAAACCCCCGCCGGTCCCTCGTTGCGCTTGCGCGTGCTTTGGGGTGGCCACAAGGAATCCGAGCGCGGCAAGGCGGATGAGCGCGACGAGAAAGTCCTCGACCGCGTCGCCGCGCTGCGCGACAAACTCTCCGCTCTCGGCGCCCCTGCAACTGTCGACTTGCTTTTCTCCGACATTCACGCCGAAAAAATTAACGGGGTTGAACCCCAGCGCGTCGAAGCATATCGTGCGAGTCTGCAAAAAGAGGCTGAAAAGCGGGGTTTCACGCTAACTCCGATGAGTCGCGTGTGGGACGCCAGCAACCCGCTTGCCGTTCCCGGGTGGGCGTCCCAGGACGAGGCGCGAAGCCTCGTCGGGCAAGCCGCCAAAGTCATGACCGCCCTCGAAGAACTCGGCCTCGCCGCTCAAGGTTCCGCGCGCGCCGAAAAACACTCCGAACGCGTGGCGCGCGGTGAAGCAACTCCGAGCAAAGCGGGCGAGCTCTACGGCGCCGTTCGCGCCGTCGAGGAACACATGCTGAACCGCGCGCGTCAACCCGGCACACTGTACGTGACCTTCGCTGACCCGAAAACCTCCTCGGAGTACAATCCGACGCACACGCTTTATTGGTGGTCCTTTGGCCGCGGTCACGGCGAAACCCCTTGGTTTACGCGCAAAAAACCCGACAACTGACTCACATGAAACTCTTCAAACACCTTAATCCCGTGACCGCGTGGAGAAAGTGGCGCGCCCCGCCCCTCGCCGAGCGCGACAAAGAGAACGCAACGGGCTCTCCAATTCTCGGACGCAAGGACTGGCGCGCGAAAACCCCTAAAATCGCGGCCGTTACGCTCATGGCTGCCCTTGCTCTCGGCGGCTCCGTCCAACTCGCGCACCGCCACGAGCAACGCATCCTCGCCGACCGCGCCGCAGTCGTTCGACTCGAAGAAGAACGCGAAAACAAAATTGCCGAGCAACTCAAAAAAGCAGGCGTTGAGAGTCCTCACTACTGGGCGACCGAGTTGAAGAAAAACGCGACTGTGCGCGCGAACATTTGGGGCAACCTCCCCACGTTTACGCCGCAAGACATTCGCGAATTCGAGCGGTTGTGCAAGGTCGCGAACCGCGCCTACGGGTACGGACCAGCCGCCGACGAAGCCCTCGAAGATGCGCCCAGTCCCGACGCCATTCGCAGGTTGCTTCCCATGTTTGCCGTCGTCCACAAAAGCGTAGAGACGGCGAAGGACGCGAAGGAGCGCGATCAAGTCATCGGTTGGGAACGGAAAGATCTCGCGGGGGCGTTCCACTTCCTTGTTCATCCGCTGGAACAAGACCTTTGGATGGCGCGACCGAGCTATGAAGCGTTCGGTCACGTGAATGACAACCTTGACCGCCCTGAATTCCGCCAACTAATGTACAAACTCAAAGAATACGCCGACTTCGAAGCTGACCCCTTCCCCTCGGATGAACGATACGCGCAAATCCGCGAAGAAATCCGAAAATACAACGCACAACTGCCCAAGGGGACTGCGCCCTCAGGCTTCAAGCCCGATCCATCCGCCCTCAAACTCTTAGAGTAACAGATAACTGACTCAGTTGAGGGGTTTGGCTTTCCGCCACGCGGACTCAAAACTGGAGCGGAAGAAGTCGGCGACGGCGGAGCTTTTCACGACGATGCCAAGGGCTTCCTCCTTGCTGACGGAGAGAATCGCGACTTTTTGTGCGTAAATGTGGTACGTGATCGGCGTCGGCGCGGTTTCCCCAATGGTGCGCACCTCGCTCAAACCCAGCTTCGCGAACTCTCTCGCGCGCTCGCTGGAGAGCGGCGCGCTGTCAAACAACGCCCGCGCCCGCACTCCTTTCTCCGTGCGTTTTCGATGATACGCCGCGACCGCGACGGCGGCTAGACGCACCAGTTCGGGTTGCGCGCGGTAAAACAAGATTTCGCCACCCTTTTTTGATTCTGCCAACTCGTCACTCAGCACGCTCTTGACGCCGTCTAGCCCAGTAAAAACTTCGACCGAGGGTTTCGCGGTAACGCGGTAAACAGTCGACAACTGGCTAACTAACTCGACGAGCTCAGTTTTGGATTCTTTTTCGCGTTCTTCGAACAATGCTTCCAAGCGGGCGGGCGGGGCGGCTTCAAACACGCGGAAGCGGTCCTTCGTCACTTGGCTAACTAAACCCTTTTCCACTAGGCGGGCGAGGGTGGCGTAGGTGAGGGCGCGATGAATTCCGGCTTTTTCCGCCACTTCGGAAGCGACGCTCGGTCCTAATTCGCAGAGCGCGGCGTAGGCTTTGGCTTCGTTGCCCGTGATGCCTAATCCTTCGAGAATTTTCGAATTCGTTTCAACCATTCGCCTTCCCCTCCCGAGTTGCAACGCCCAGTCAGTGCAACGCGTTCGATTTAGTGTTATACTGAGCATTATAACAAAATATTAAATTATCTGATTGCGTAGTTAGTTGTAACTCTGGCGTGGTAACAAACTGCCGCGCTGGTGGGGGTTGGCACAAAATGTTCTTGGACAAATTCCTGCGCAAAACCGGGCTCGGCACGTGGCGTGCGATGCCCGAACCGTCGAGTGAATTCCAGCCAAAAGAAAACGTTGCGGGCATGAAGCGTGCCAACAACGACCTGCTTTGGCGCGTCTCCACTCGCCGCGAACTCATCGAAAAATACAACGCCACGATGGCGAAGACTTACCAGAACTTCACCCTCTCAATCGTGAGCCTGCTCGGCACACTGTGGACTTTTTCAGCGTACGGCGGCTCCGGCGACCTTACCTTCGCGCTACTCTCCATCGCGGGCGCCTACCTCGTCGTCACCTTCTGGTGCAAAGCCTGGGGCGGCTACGCGGGAGATTGGAGCGACTACGAGAACGACCCGGTGCGCGCCATCGTGCACCCCGAACTTGAATACCGCTAAACCGAACGAAGGTAGACGAATAACGAAACGAAAAAAATCAGAGGTGTTGGCACAATGGTTTTGGAATCCCTGTTCTTCGACCCGTACGCGTTCGACACGAGCCTGCGCCAGTACGCGCCCGGCTTTAACCTCTTAGGCAAGCCAACCGCGCTACGCGGCGAAGCCGCCATCAAAGAGTGGAAGGACACCGAATTCACCGCCGTCAAAAGCAAGGCGGAAGTCATCGAGGACCACGCGAAAGTCATGCGAGGCGTCTACCAACTCGTCTCCAAAGCAATTCTCGCTGGCTTAGTGGGACTTTACTGCCTCTACACGCTCCTCACCGGTTTTGGCAGTCAGCTCTACGTCCTCGGCGCCATGATTGGCTTCAGCTACGCCGGATACGCGTGGTGGGCCTCCAGCGCCAAGTACTCCAACTGGCAAGAATTCGAGCACCGCCCCCTCTTCGTCCCCCTCGAAGACATCAGCGCCTACTAACCCGTTTCAATTTTTTTTTCTTTCCCCCTGCCGCGTCCCACTCCTTCAATTCCGGGTGATTTTGATGGTGAATAAAATCGAACTGCGCTGGAAAGCCCTCGCAGAAGAACACGACGTCGCGCCCTACCCGCACCCCGTAGCCTACGTTTACGCGTCCACGACACGCTTTAAGGACCTCGTCGGCAAACCCGAAGCGCCGTGGATCATCGAAAACAAGAAAGGCACCTTCCGCTGGTGCGGCGTCGAATCCACGTGGGTGGAGAACGCCAAACACGTTCTCACTCTCCTTGAAAATCCAGCGTTCTTTGCCCGAGTAAGCCAGGGGCAGCGCGACAGCGTGCGTGCTTTTCTCGCTCGCGCCCGCGAAGTGCAGCAAACGGTTTGGCGCGCCGCATCAAACGACGAGCTCGCCACGGGGTACGCGCGCCTCTTCGACGCGTGGATGGAAATGAATGTGTGGGGACACGTCGTCCAAGTTATCGACTTTGATCACAATATCTTCACGCAGCAGCTCACGCGTCGCCTCGAGCACCGCATCCGCGAAAGCGGAAGTGGCATTACGCCCGTAGAAGCCTTCGCTGTCCTCGCGTATCCATCTGAAAAAAGTCAGGTTCAGCAGCAGGAGGAAGACTTTTACGCCCTCCTCACGCTCGCCGCCACGAGTGGAATCGATTCATCGGTGTTCGAGAAAGCCGTGCAAGCGCACGCGAAGCGCTACGACTGGATGCAGTACCACTACTCGGGACCCACCATCCTTGACGTCGCCTACTTTCGCTCCCTTGTCGAAAGCGAGTTGAGCCAAGGTGTGAGCGGCGAAGAAAAGCTGCGCGAGATACAGCAACGCCAAGCCTCCCAGCGCGAGCGTCGCCTCCAACTCATTGACGAACTCGGCCTTGATGAGAAAGACCGCTACTGGTTTGACGTTGCGGGCGCGTTTATGTGCTTTAAGGAAATGCGCAAGGAAGCCGTCTTCGAAGGCTGCCGCTGTGCGGCCCCCTTCTTTGCCGAACTCGGTCGCCGCCTCGGCGTCACTCCCTGGCTTGCGCAATTCATCGGTCCCCACGAAATTCAGGACGCCTTGAACGGCAAGATCTTACGTGCCGAACTCGAAGAACGCGAACGCTTCAGCGTCTACCTCGCCGATGCGAACCAAATTCGCTCCTTCATCGGCGATGAAGCGAAAGCGTACGCCTCGCGCATTTACTCGCACCAAGCCCAGCTCGACGCCCGCGAAATGCGCGGCAGCCCCGCGTGCGCAGGAACCGCGCGCGGCGTCGTTAAACTCGTAGCGAAAGCGGACGACATGGCGAAAATGAACGACGGTGACATCTTGATTTCGCCCGCCACGAACCCCAACCTCGTCCCCGCCGTGAAGAAAGCCGCTGCAATTCTCACAGACGAGGGCGGTATCACGTGCCATGCCTCGATTGTCTCCCGCGAACTTGGAATTCCCTGCGTTGTGGGCTTGCGCAGCGTCACGCGTTGGCTCAAAGACGGTGACCTCGTCGAAGTCAACGCCTCGACCGGCATCGTGCGAAAAATAGGTGACACTAATGAACGTGACTAACTCTTGTCCACACCAGGACTGGGAAGAGCAAGCACGCCGCGGCCGCAACCACGCGATCTTGTTCATTGACGTAGTGGCGCGCGGAGTGAACAGCGACCACGTCGGCGAATTCCTGCAAGTCCCCTTTCGCTTCACGCACTACCGACAATTTGCCGCAGCCCGCTGGTTCTTGTCGAGCGAAATAGCTGCGTATGTTCAACTGCTCAAGGATGAGGAGGCGCACCACCCCGGCTACCTGCTCGGCCTCGCGAACGCGCAATACGCCGTTACAGCAGACGCAGTCGACTGGGCGCAAACGCAACTCGGGCGTGATTTTTCGAGCGCGTCCAACGACGAACTCATCGACGTCTTACGAGGATGGGCCAATCGCTTCGAACCCATTTTTGCGGCGTGTTACACTTATACCTTCCTCAACCGCTTTTACCCCGACGTTTTAGTCGAAATCGTTTCTCGCCATGAGCCCGACTTCAAACGACAACAAGAAGACCTTCAAGCTCTCTTTGCGTTAGACGAGCCGTCCGAAACGCGCCAAGAACAAGAATCTATTCTCATTATCGCTCAAGCCGCGTTAGAAACAGGCGGCAACGACAACGATGCCCGCATACAGCGATTGATTGAGACCCACGTGCGCCGCTTCGCGCACCTCGGCTTATATTACTTTTACCGCGAGCCGTATACGGCCGCGCAAATTCGCGAGCGCGTCAACGAACTGCTCGGCAAAGACTTGTCCGCCGAACGCGAAAAAATTAACGCCTCAAAAACATACGTCGACAAGTCGCGCGAAATCATGAATCGCCTCGGCTTCACGGCCGACGAGCGCCTGGTCGTAGAAACAATCAAGCGATGGGCATTCGTCGCGAACGACTTCGACGAGCAAACCATGCGTATCGTGTACTTATTGTGGGATTTTTGGCATGCACTCGCCGACCGCCTCAGCATCTCGTACGCGCAACTCGTCGAAATGACGGTGAGCGAAGTCGAAGGCGCTTTACGCGCGGGTCGCGTTTCCGAGGAACTCAAGCGCGAGCTTTCTGATCGGTACGAGGACAGCGCGCTTGTACTCGACGAGCACGGCGTCCATGTTTTCGTCGGCGAACCCCTTCAAGCGTACTATCGCGAGAACGCGGCAAGAGCGGAATCCTACGAGCATGTGCGCGAGCTGCGCGGCCAGCCCGCCTCTCCGGGCCTAGTAAGAGGAACGGTGCGCGTGCTCAACAGTATTCACGAACTTCACAAAGTGAAAAAAGGTGACATCCTCGTCGCGGCAGCAACCACGCCGGGGTTTGTGCCCGCGATGGAGAAAGCCGCTGCCATCGTCACCAATGAGGGGGGATTGCTCTGCCACGCGGCAATTGTCTCGCGCGAGCTTCAAATCCCGTGCGTGGTCGGCACCAAAATCGCGACCAAAGCACTCAAAGACGGGGAAACCGTCGAAGTCGACGCGAACAAAGGCATCGTGCACAAGGTGTAACCTATGGCTTATCGCTGGGAACTCGCCCTCCTCCTCACCCTCCTAATCGATGACGTGCGGAATGCGTTCTTCGACTGGTTCGGGCACGCGGACGCCGTTACCCTCCTTGCGTTCATCCTCCTCATCTACTACGCGAGCCACGCCGACTTTGGCTTCAAACTCCCCGACTTCAAGCTACCCGGACTCAAAGACATCGCGGGGGGCTAAGCACCGAAGAACTTCGTAATCGCTACGCCTCTAAGCGGCAGTAATAGCCGAACTCTAAAATAAGGCTTATTGGGGGCGTTCGCAGTACGCGCACTCTAATGCTCGCGTGGCGGCATTCGTGACGCGCAGGCGGCTGGGGATTTTTTCCGCGTTCGAAATGCACTTGGGATTGCTGCACGCCAAGACGCCGACGAGCCACTCTGGGAGAACAATTTTTTCCTTCTTCACAATCGCGTAGTCGCGAATCGTGCTCACCGACGCGTCCGGGGCCAGAAGCGCCAAGCGACTGGCTTGGGCGGGCGTAAGGAAGCGGTCCGCGAGCTTAATGAAGTCCTTGCGCCCCAAACGCCGACTCGGCATATTCAAACCCACCGCTACGCGGCCATCAGCTGCATCACTCGCGGCACCCAAAATTTCGAGGGCGCGTAACCCTGTGCCGGCTGGCATGTGGTCGATGACGGTGCCGTTCGCGATTTTTTCGATGCGGACTTCCTTGGATTCATCCATTGCCTTTTTCGACCACTGAATCGTTTAACCGTTCACGAGGATGTCGAGAACCGCCATACGCACGGGCACACCGTTCGCGGCTTGCGCAAAATAACCCGCCTGCGGGAGCACGTCCACGTCTGTCGCGATTTCGTCCACGCGTGGCAGTGGGTGCATCACGAGCGCATTCGGCTTGGCGCCTTCGAGGGTTTGCGCACTGAGCAGGTAAGCGCCACGCACTTTCTCGTACTCCTGCGCGTCTGCGAAGCGCTCTTTTTGGATGCGCGTGCAGTAAATCACGTCACAGTCGTCCACCACCAACTCGGCGCGCTCCTCAACCGGGTTTTTGGAGGCTCGCACGAATTGTGTCGGCATACGCAGCAAGGGGTGCGAGATGAGTTTGATACGCACGTCGTAGTGATTGAGGGCTTGCAGCAGCGAGTGCACCGTGCGACCGTACTTGAGGTCTCCAACGATTGCGACGGTCAGGCCGTCAATTTTACCAAAGTGTTTTTGAATTGTGTACAGGTCGAGCAGCGTCTGCGTGGGGTGCTGATTCGCGCCATCCCCCCCGTTCACCACGGGGTGCGTGGCGACTTCCGCGGCGCGTCGCGCGGAACCCTCCAAAGGGTGGCGGAGAACGATGGCGTCCGCGTACGCGTCCACCATACGAATTGTGTCGCTCAGCGTCTCCCCTTTTTGCACGCTCGTGCCTTCCGTGCCCGAGAAACCGATGACGCGTGCGCCGAGACGCTGCGCTGCCGTCTCGCTCGATAGACGCGTGCGCGTGGAGGGTTCGTAAAAGAGTGACGCGACGACTTTGCCTTGCAGTGTGCGCGTGTGCCCCGGCGCTTCAAAGCTAGAGGCGCGTTTGAATACGGCGTCGAAGTCGGGGCGCGACAATTCGCGCACTGAAATTAAGTTCCCGCCCTTCGAAAGCATGAGAATCAGGAAGAATTCTCCCCGCGAAGAGTTAAAAATACGCCGATGAGCCCGTCGCGGCGCGAAGGAAAGACTGGGGGAGGCGTTAGACGCCGATCGCGATGCGCGTCGCGTCTCGCAAACCAGGACCCAAGCCAAAGATTGTGACGAGGAGGAGGATGTAAATTTTTTCCTCCCGCTCCTCGGGCTTGGCGAGTTCGCGGCGGATGAGGTAAACTGCAAGGGCGGCGAAAAGGAGCTTGATGAGGTAGAACGCGAAGGGGCCGCCGAAGAAGTCAAAAATCGCGTTCCCCACCACGTGCTGCTCGAAGTAACTCGTCGCGGGCGTGCCAATGCCGACGCCCACGAAGGTGGCGGCGCCGTCGAACACTTGCGCGAACACCGCACCGCGCTCCACCCCGTCCGGCGCGGTTTTTGTGAAGAAACGAAAAGCGAACTCGAAGACGCCGAACGCGGCAATTGCCAACCCTGCAATCAGCACGACGTGTAATGGGTAGCGAAGGTTGAGGGCGAGGGGGAGAAAGGCGAGAACGGCGAGAATCAGGCCGGCGCGCTGCAGGGTTTTGGGGAACGAGCCGCCGCGTTTTTCGACGAGTTTGGCGGCTCCCAGGCAGGCGAGAAAGACGAGGAAGACGAGGACGTAAATGTACGGCGTCACGAAGGGGAACAATTCGATACCGAAGATGAACACTTGTCGGGGGAGGAGGGCGGCGTCCACGAGGACGCGTACGAAACTTCCCACCACCACGAACGGCACCACGGCCCAGTAAAACGGTTTGTCGATCTGGATGTTCCAGTGCTTGAGGAGTTTGTAGATGACGAAAATCGCGGCGAGTGCAATAATCGCGAGCGTGACCGTGTTCACGACATTGTACGGCGCGTACTTGTCCGGGTACCGCAACGGGTTGAGAAAGTACTCGTCTAGAAAGCTCGAAAACGCGTCAGCCATAGGGGAGAAAAACCCCACCAAACCTAAAATAACGATATGCTTCGCCTTTCCGCGCGCCGCTCTCTCGCGCTCAGCGTCCCCAAAGCAAACGCGGAGCAAACGCGCCAACGCCTCCTCGACGACGGCGTGCTCGACACTGGCCTCTACATTCGCCGCGATGAGCGCTTCGTTTTTTTTCCCGTCCGCCAAAAACCCAGCCCACTACCCCCTGGCGCCCAATTTTCCCGCCTCCTCTTCAAGCCTCTTCGCCCGCCCAAAGGCTCGCTGAAAGAACAGCTCGCCCAACGCGGTTTTAAGGCCAACGAACTCGAGCGCGTCGTCTCCTCCTTTGACGTGCTCGGCGAGGTTGCTCTCATCGAAATCCCGCCCGAGTTGCAAGCCAAGGAGAAACGGATTGCTGAAATCCTTCTCCAAACGCACCCTCGCCTTCGTCTGGTCGTCAAAAAAACTGCTCGCCAAGGCGAATACCGCGTTCAGCAACTCACTTCCCTTGCGGGGCACGGCTCGACCGAAACTCTCGTGACGGAGAACGGAGTGCGCCTTCGCCTTGACCCCGCCAAGGTGTACTACTCCGTCCGCCTCTCCACCGAACGCGCGCGCATCGCCTCGCTCGTCAAACCGGGCGAGCGCGTCCTCGTCCCTTTCGCAGGCGTCGGTCCCTTCCCCTTAACCATCGCGCGCGAACTGGAGAAGAAAAAACGGGCGGCGCAAATCATCGGTGTAGAACTCAACCCCGCCGCGGTCGCGTATTTTCAGCAAAATATCGCGCTCAACCACACCGAAAAACTCGTGCGCGTCATTGAAGGCGACGCCAACCACGTCCTCCCCACGCAGTTCAAAGCGTGGGCGGACCGCATCGTCATGCCTCTGCCGCACTCGGCGCACGAATTCCTTGACGCTGCCCTCGCTGCCGCGGCCGAAGGCTGCGTCATTCACTTTTACGGATTCGTCGAGAAAGGTAAAAACGCTCTCCAACCGTACGCGCCGCTCGAAAAAATCGTTCAACAGGCCTGTGCGCGCAACCACAAGACCTGCCGTATTCTTCTGCGAAAAATCGTGCGCCCTTACGCGCCCCACACTGATCAGGCCGTGCTCGACGTGCGCGTTACTTCTCGCGCCGCTTGAGTTTGCCGGCGAGGGCTTTCCGCGCTGCCGTGAAGCGATTGAGTTTTTTCTTTTCGCCGCCCACGAATTCGGTTTCTACAAGGATGCGGCCGGTCAAGATTTTTCCGGCTCGCGCGAACCGTTTGCGGAACGGTTCCGGCGGCTGTTGTTGTCCGATGCCCATAAAATCGAGCTGCCCGTAAGCTTGGCTCAGTGCGTGGCGCACATCCGCACCGTTTTTGAACGAGTGCAGGCGGGCGAAGTACGGCACGTTTTTCAAGCCCGTTACGGCTTCGACATCTTCGCGCGCCCCCGCCAGCACGATGGGCAGGTAAGGATTTTTTTTCCGCATGCGGCGAATGAACGCTTCCAAGTCTTCAGGGCGGCCGGCCTGCGCGGAAACAAGAAGGAGGTGAAAACGCCCCTCGTCCGCGTGCTCCCTGGCCTCGAACTTTTCGCGTGCCTGTTCAAGCGAGGGCGCTTCGTGATACTCGTCGAACGACGCGTGCTGCTGCAGCACGGCCTTCAAACCCATCCGGTCTGGTCCACGGCCGACGAGAAGCGCTCGCCGAACGGGCCGCTCCCCTGCATCTGAAGCCATGTGTGCAGTAGAGAAACCCTTTTATTTAACCGCTTCCCTATTTGTGCGTCAGCGGTCATAGGGGAGGGGAGATACCCGATCCCTTCTCGAACTCGGAAGTCAAGCCCTCCTACGATGCTGCAAGTACTGCCGTTAAAGCGGGAACGCGCGTTGCTGCTGACACTTCTCACAACCCCGTAGCGCGCGCCCTCCACTCGTTCTTTTCGCTCGCTCTCCCTCGCTCAATTTTTGTATCCTTCCGCTCGCGCGGCGCGTTAAAACGTTTTTATACCCACACGCTGTTCCCCTCCATCATGGTGGACGCGAACACGGTGGTTCTCGGCGCCAGTCTCGTCGCGCTCGGCGCGGCCGCCTGGCACGCACGCGAGCTGCGCGCCCTCGCCGAGGACGTGGAGGCGGGGTATCACCGCGAACTGCGCCGCCTCGTCGCCGCCGAAGGCGACTTGATGGAAGTGAGTCACGAGCTCGTCTCGCTGCGGCAACTCGCGGCCCGCAAGGCGAGCGTGCGTCAAACTGAAAGCCTCTTTAGCGAGGCCGTAGAGCGCGTCGCGCACAAACCGCGCGAGCGCGAAAAAGTGCGTGCAACAATCAAACGGTGAAAATCCCTTTTATGGCGGACGACCTCTCCCCCCTCTCGCTGCTTCTACTCGTCATCGCGGCGCTCAGCGTCGCGTGGGTGTTCCTCTCCGGTTCCTCGCTACGCCGCCTCGCGCGCCGCCGCCACTCTGAGGTCGACCGTCGTCTCGGCTCAATCGAGGCGGACGCGCGACTACTCAAAAAGGACGCGGAAAAAATGCGGCGCGAGTTGGGTGAGAAGGCGGATTACGAGTACATCGCGAAACGCATTGACGGTCTGGTCGAACTCTTGAGGGGATCCACATGAAGACCTACCTCCTCCTCTTCTTCAACTCCGAAGGCGGCAAACCCAGCGACGTGACGGACCGCCTCATGGGGCTCGGCTTCAAGCCGACGGCCGGCAATTATGATTACGTGTATACGTGGCTCAAAGGCGCCGACCTCGACGACATTCTAACCATCGGCGACAAAGTCGCTCTTACCCTCAAGGGTCTCCACGTCTACTTCCGCCTCGAAACCGTCTAAGCAAAAGGAGAGGCGAGAACGGGAGAGTTGCCCTTTTTAATTTCCGTCAGCCCAGGCTCTTTGATGCCCGAAGAACCTCTCGAAAAACGCCCCCGCATCCTTCTTGCCGAAGACGACGACGGCGTCCGCCACGCGTTCGAACTCAGCCTCGGCCGCCACTATCGCGTTACCGCCTTCCCAGACCATCGTGAACTTCTCAAACACCTCGAGGACGCGGAGAACGCGCGCGACGCGCGCCTCGTCCTCTCCGACTTGCGCATGCCGGGAACGCGCGACGGCCTCGAACTCGCCGCCGCCCTGCAGCAACGCCACCCCGGCTTGCCGCTGGTGATGATGAGTGGGAACTGGACGAAAGCGGAGCGCGACGAGGCGAGCAAGTTGGGTGCGCGCGAAACCCTCGAAAAGCCCATAAACTTGACCGACTTATTCGACGCAATCGAGCGCCACCGCCGGCGCTAACGACGGGCCGCGCTCGCGAGTTTTTGTTTTAAATGACGCCGAGCTTGCGCCCGATTTTTTCGAAGGCGCTGAGCGCGAAGTCGAGGTCGTCGCGGGTGAGGTCGGCGTTCATCATGGTGCGGATGCACGCTTTGTCTTTCGCCACCATGGGGAATACGATGGGGAGCGCGAAGATGCCGGCACCGAAGAGCTCGTCGCTAAACGCGCGCGCCTTGGCGCTGTCCCCCATGACCGGCGTAATCGGTGTTTCGCTAATCCCCGTGTCGAAGCCCGCGCTCTTGAGTTCTTTCTTGAAGTAGTTTGTGTTCTCCCACAATTGCTGGACGTGTTGCGTCAAGTTTTTCAGGCGTTGCGCCCCGGCGGGCGCGCCTCCATCCTCGGCGTCTTCCCTCGCGAAGTCAGTCTCGACGTGACGGATGGCATTGTGTTCAAGGGCGCGACCGTGCACGGCATCAACGGCCGCATCCTCTTCGACACGTGGTATACGGCCGCCGCTTTCCTGCGATCGGGCGCGATTGACTTGCGCAAAATCATTACGCACGAGTACACGGGTCTCGACAAAATTAATGACGCCATTCAAACCATGGTGTCCGGCGAGAGCGGAAAAGTCGTCGTGTACCCGTGAACGCCGGCGAGTCTAGGCTAGTGCACTAAGAAAAAAAGGGGCTCTCGCGCGGGCTTACTTAATGTATTTTTGGAGGAGTTCGACGGCGCGCTTAATCGAGCGGCGGATTTGCTCCTCGCTTTTCGCGCCCGAGCAAATCACTTTCCCGTTCTTAAAGAGCAGCAGGGTGGTGCCAATTTCTTTCAGACGCATAATTGCGCCAGGGAATTGTTCGGGCTCATACTCCACGTTGTCGACTTCCATCGCAATGTTGAACAAGTCGAGTTCGACTTCGAGGTTTGCAGACGCGACGATGTTTTCGACCTTAAACGACATGTTGACGCGCTTGTGCGGCTTGCCTGCGGCTTTCTTCGCCATAACAATTACACCTTCCGAGAGCGGGACTACAGATAAAAATAAAAAGGGCTTTATAAAGCCTCGTTCGAAGTTGAATAAGACGCCCCGCGGCGCGGTCGGAGCGTATAAATACTTGCGGGGCCGTATTTATTTTCCTTTTCCGTTTTTCGCCCGAAAAGGCCTACTCGCCGTTGTGGGCGAGACTGGCTCCGGCGCGGGTTTCGGATTGTTGCGTTTTTGGCAGGTGTAATGCAGTATGAAGCGTTCCCACGGAGCCCACAGCAAGGGTAGCCGCAACCTCAAAACCAAGGGTCGCGTGAGCGCCCTCGCGCGCTTGCGCGAGTTTGAAACGGGCGCGCGTGTACGCATCGACCTCAACCCCGTCTACCTCGAAGGCCGCCAACCCCTGCGCTTCAACGGGTGCGTGGGCGTCGTGGCAGGCAAGCAGGGCTCCTCGTACAAAGTCGTCCTCAAAGACGGCGGCAAAGCAAAAACCTTTTTCATTCCCAACGTGCACTTGCGCCCCGCCGCTTAAGCGGCCCCGGGCGCCGCGGAGTTTACCCCCCCTCGAGGCGTTCAACATGAAGATTATCGAAGAAAAGTACCCGACTTACGCGGAACTCAAGGAGATGCTGGAAGAGCGTTCCGGCGAGGGCGAACTCGGGTACGAGCAGAAAAACACGCTCGAGTACTTACAAAAGTTCGCGAAACTCGACGTCAAGGAAAGCAAGGCACTCAAAAAGGAACTCATCGAGGCGGGGTTGAGCGAGAAGCTCGCCACGCTGTGCGTGAACCTGCTGCCGCGCAAAGAAGACGAAGTCAAACTCATTCTCCTCTACGGCAACGTGGAGGACGCGAAGGGAGAACTCGCGAAAACCGTCCTCAAAACCCTCAAAGGCGCCAAGTGAAAACCCTTCGGAAAGTCACGTAACGCGTGAGTGAGGTGCCCCCCCATGCAGTCCCTGCCGTCCAGTCAACCCCCGCAGAAACGAGAAGCCTACGCCGTCGTCCTCGACTACCTGCCCTCCGGCAAAGCCGGCGAAGCAGAGCGCTTCCCCTTAGCGCAAGTCGTGGGTGACACATTCTTCACGCTCCTCGAAGTCGCCCTCAAGCCCGGCGTCCAAGTCAACGTCGGCGACCGCCTCTACATCGGACCCGAAGACCGCCCGCATGTGGACCGCATCAAGGGCCGCGTTTCGTACGCGGAACTCACACGCCAAGCCCAGAACGAAGTCGAAACGGCGGTCCGCAAAATCGTGCAGTCCCGCGAAGCCGACTTCGTGAACTTCCTCAACAAGGCGGGCGCCATCAACATCCGAACGCACTCCCTCGAGCTGCTTCCCGGCATCGGCAAAAAGCACCTCGAAGAGCTCGTCGCCATCCGCGAAAAAGACCCGTTTAAGAGCTTCGCGGACGTCCACGCCCGCATTCCCACCATCGGCCACCCCGAAGACTTGTTCGTGAAACGCATCGTCGAAGAACTCAAAGGCTTGGAGAAGTACTACTTCTTCGCCAAACAACCCAGCCGCGAAATCGAAGAGCGCGAACACGGCGGCGGATCGAGTGGGTACTCCGGCCGATACGGTTCGGGCGGCGGGTACGGCAACCGCACCTACTCGCACGGCGGTCCCGGCGGCTACGGCGGCCGACGCTACTAACTCTTTTCATCTTTCTTTGCTCTTTTAATTTCCCGCCCCACTGCTTAGTTCAACCGTTGATTGAATCCATGTTTTCTCCCCGCGTGCGCCTCAAAAAGCGCTTCAGCCAAGTCCTGCTCACGGACGCGGCCGTCCTCGAACTCATCACCACTACGCTCCCCATCCGAGGCAAAACGGTTCTCGAAATCGGTCCCGGCACCGGCAACCTCACCGAGTGGCTGCTGCAAGCAGGCGCGAAAGTCGTGGCAATCGAGAAGGACGTCGAGATGGCGAACGCGCTGCGCGAACGCTTCGGCGAGCGCCCCAAAAACCTCAAAGTCGTGCTCGCGGACGCCCTCCAAGAAGACCTCTCCGCATTCGGCGCGCGCACCTACTTCGGCAATCTGCCTTACAATATCTCTTCTCCGTTGTTGCTCCACATTTTGGAGAGCGATTTCGACGAAGCCTTGCTGTTGCTGCAAAAAGAGTTCGCCGACAAACTCTGCGCCCCGCCTGGCTCTCCCCAGCACTCGCGTTTGAGTGTCGCCGCGCAGAACCGCGCGCGCGTCGAGATCGCGCTTCCCGTCAACCGTCTCTCCTTTACTCCCGTCCCGCGCGTGGATAGCGCTCTCGTCTACATCAAACGGTTTAAGCGAAAGCAACGCGCCCTCGATGATGAACTCGTCAACTTGCTCTACCAGCACAAGAAGCAAGACGTTCGCAAGGCGTTGCTTTCAAGCGCGCACGCGTTCGGTGCTGAGAAGAAAGAGTGGCGCGAAAAAATCGAGCGCGTCCTCCCCGCTGAACTGCTCCACCGCAAAGTCTTCTCCCTCTCTATGGACGAGCTCGCCGCCCTCACCACTCAAGTAAAGGCGCTCGCCGCGAAAAAGACTGGAAAAAACTAGGGCTGCAAAAGATTGGAGTGCGGGGGCGTGAACCCCCGCGCGGCGCGACTCGACGGGATTGCCTCCTTGGAGAATCGACCGCTTTGAACTCCGCCACCAAAAAAAAAACCCAAAGGGCGTAATGCTCGCTCTCTGCTTTTAAGGATTGTTTACTCGCGCGCCGTGGTAAAGACGCCGCCCTCTGCAAAAAAGAACCGTTGGCTTTCAGCGCGGCATTTTAAACGGCGCTAGGGAAAAGCCTTCACCGCGTGAAAAAAGGTTGGTGACAACAATGACGGCAATGCTCCTCAAAACGAGCTTCTTCCTCCTCCTTGCTGCCCTTCTGCTGATGGGTTGTGCGCAGTCAGCTCAGCCGTCCTTCCAAGGATCATTTCCAACGGTGTACGCCAAATCCACTCCCACCAGTACCGCCGCTGCGCCGACCGCCACTCCGCAAGTTACAGGGAAATCTTCAACGCAACCAACGGGAATTGCTTCACCCACCCCTGCCGCATCGCGCATTGCGCGGACGTTTAAAACCGCCATATTAGCTTTCGAGGAAGGGTGCTGGGCAAACGGACCGTACCGAATGGATTCGATAGATGAGTCCGCGTTCCTCGAAAAATGTAGTGAAATGTCAGCGTTTGTGCGGGCAAATTTTTGCTCGAGAAACCCCAGCTTTGGTTTGCGCGCCGCCCTCACCAGCCTCCATGATTCAGCCGTGTTGGCGCGCTACGACTCTATGGGAGATAACGCTTGTGAAAACCTCATCTCTGGAATAGATTCCGAGTGCGCTTCACTCGCGTCAGGCTCCGCCCGCTGCGCGAACGCGGCTTGCAACGACTCGTACTCCTTCGCCCTCAGGCTCAACCAGACCGCTTGGGCGTACGTGCTCGACGAGTCCGCGAACTCGATTCCGAGTGAAATTCCAATCCGCAGTTCGGTTTTCCGCTTGCTTCGGGACGCTTTTGAGGTAAACAAAAAACTTGCGGGTCCCCTGCTTTCCGTGAGTGGAGGGGCGTCAAATGAATCCGCACGAGCGGCCGTCGCGCAACAATTCGTCTCGCAGCGGTGGCGTGCCGCGTGCACCCTTCAGCCCTCCCTCGAAATTGTGTCTCCGTGCCCCAATTGCGGCTGCAATAACCCCGCCAACGTGGCAGCGTTCTTCGCGCAATACTACGTCCAAATCGTCTCCTGCAGCAACCCGTCGTGCGCCCAACAACCGCAAAATCCAGTGATAACGCTGAACTTTTCGCGCGGCGACGAAAGCTTTTGCTTTACGGCGCAACCGCTCGCTTCGTGAGTAGTCATGAATAACCGTTTATTTCTCCTCGCTCTCCTCTCTCTAAGTGTGTTGCTGCTGGCGGGTTGCGTTCAGTCGTCGGGTTCGCAATCTGGAAAGCGGTCGGGCGTGATTTTGACGCCGCCGCCGGATGTGACGCTGCTCGCGACGCCGTCCCCGACGCGTCCGCCGATCGCGACGATAACGACAATGCCCTCCGCAACGCTTTCAGTCACGGACACAAGTCAGCCGCCGCCGCTTCCAACGGATGAGACAGCGGTGTCGCCTTCTCCCATAACTTCGCCGTCCGCCTCTCCGGCCGAAGTGCCGCCGCTTCCTGCCTAGCTTGCGCTAATTCTTTTTGAGAAAAAGAAGCGGGGAGAGTGGTGGGCGTTATTGTCCTTGTTCGGCGGCTTGGGCTTCTTGTTGGCTTTGTTCCGCGTTTTGGCCGACGGGGATTTCGACGAAGCGGACTTGGTCGTTGTCGGCGGTGTAAATGATGCGAATCACGCCGCTAATCATTTGGTTGTCGTTGAGGCCGTCCACCACGGTGAGCGTGGAGTCGTCCTTGACGCCGACGGCGCCTTCGAATACGGCGTCGACGGGGTTAAAGCCCGCTTTTTTGAGCGAATCGATGACTTTGAGCACTTCGTCTTTGATTTTCACGGCAACCACCTGAGGGCAGAGAGAGGGGCGAACACCACGCGTTTGCTTTGGCGGATTAGCCGAAGCGAGTTTAAGAGGTTTTGGGGAAGCGGAGGGGAAGGCTTTTAAATTTGGGGCGGAAAAGGAAGGTTGCTTTTCAGCCGGTTTTATTGCAATTCTAGTGGAGGAATCGATTCCTATGGTCAAGTACGCTGTGGCCAAGCAGTTGGCGGGCAAACGCATCATCACGACGGACGGCGAGGAAATCGGCCGCGTCGTCGACTTGTTCATCAACGAGTTGACGGGCAAAATCGAGACGGTCCTTCTCGAACCCAACCCGGACTCTTCGATTGCGGCGCGCTCCAAAAAAGAAGGCAACGGCCTCGTGACGGTACCCTATGCGTCCGTGCTCGACGTCAAGGACGTCATGGTCGTGGACCGCCGCGGTCTCAATCCGCTCTAATTACTCGCGCGTTTCCTTGTGCTCGTGCGCCCCTTGGCGCACCTTTTTCAAACCCGTTAGCGTCAAGCCTGCGACCCACTCCGCATGCTCACGATGCTTACCCAACTCGTTTTCCTCGTCGCCGCACTCCTCGCCATCCTCGCGTACTACGCGCCCTCCCTACGCCGCGAGGCGCCCGCCGAGCGACACGCAGCGTGGATTTCGCTCGCCATGCGCGCCACGTATGCCGCCGCCCTCGCTCTGCTAGTGAGTGGGTTCCTTCTCGCCGGCCGCGTGACGCTGCTTAACGCGTTCGGCGTGCCGCTGCTTGTGCTCGGCATTCTGCTTCACACGCGTGCCGTTAATGAACTCGGTAAGCACTGGAGCCCTCATGTCGCGATTCAGCCGCGGCACGTTCTCGTCACGACCGGGCTTTACGGCGTCGTTCGTCACCCGATTTATCTCGCTGCCTTCCTCTTTTACGCCGGTCTCGCCGTTTGGATGGCGTCCCCATTGAGTGTGTTCGCGCTCGCCCTCGTGGCGGCGTACTTGCTCGTCCGCATCCGCGTCGAAGAGCGAGCGCTGAAGCAAAAATTCGGCAAAACCTACGACGCGTACGCGGTGCGCGTGCCCGCCCTCGTCCCCTGTTTTTGGGTTTAACTCGTTACGGAGTTTCAGGCACCAAATTCGAGTTCGAAACCCTCGGTTTTCACGCGAGCCTTCGCAACGCCCTTGACTTGTTGAGCGGTGGCCTCAATTTCGCTCGCACCCGCCTTCTTTTTCTTGAGCGCGTTCGCGGCTTCGACGACGCGAGCGAGCGTCTCGTAGTTTGCGTACACTCCTTGCGCCACGGCGCGCGCTTCGCCCTCTTCTTTCGCGTCGCGTGCAACCGCCTGTTCTTGCTGTTCAAGCATCTTCTCCAAACGAATCAGTGCTTCGGGTTTTTGAGGTGAATCGCTTTTCAGTGCGCTCGCCATCCCGTGCTGGTACAATTCGTCAATCGCTTCACTCAAACTCGCAACGCGTTTAGCCATCCATCCAGCCGGCGCGCTCAGCAGCGGGAAGGGCGCGAACGAGACGGGGTGGTCGCCCTCCACATAGAGAATCGGGGTCGCGTCCGCCAGCAAGGTTTGAAACGCGGAACACAGTCGGGTTAACTCGCTTCGGGAGAGTTCATCGATTTTCGAGTCGGGACGTAAATCCGCGCGAGCGAGCGCCTCACGCGCGTATCGGGGAGGCAAATTGCTCGCACCAAAAATTGCTTTTGCCGCATCGCCCGTCAAACCATCGAAGTCCGCAGGCGCCAACGTACGAAAGTCCTTATGAGCGGCCACCGGCGGTGCGCCAATCCTGCGGTTTTTTTCGAGATCGCGGTTGAGGCGAGTGATTACCGCGCCTTTTTCGTCAAGAAGGACGAGGTTACCTTTGCCGTAGAGTTCCACGACAAGGCGATAGCGCTCCTTTTTGCGGAAAATAAGGGCGACGACGCGGTCGAAATTCACGTGTTCGGCGCCCTCGAAAACCGCATTGTCAAGACGCTTGCGCAACGCTTCCACGAAGGCAGGAGGCCGCGCGGGGGCCTCAAACGCGTAGCGCGTTTCGTGTACGCGCTCGCCGGGCACAGCGAGCACACGTGCCTCCTCCGTCGGGGTCTTGAGGCGCAGCACGAGGTGGCCGTCAGCCCAGCCCGTAATTTTGGCGACGCGAGCGTCGCGCAGGCGCTGCAGTTCCGCCGCGAGATAGTGATAGTCAACGTTGCTGAGGCGCTCCATAGCTTTCCCGCTTGAATTGGAGCGGCGGGGTTTTTCAAACGCGCGGCCGACCGCGCGCGGAAGCATTTAAATATCGGTTCCGATAATACTCATATCGATTCCGATACATCATGCGCCCCCGCCCCCTTTCCTCCACGCGCCCCCCCGCAAACCCCACCGGCTTCGCCGGCTCGGTGCACGTGAAAGGCATGCTCGACGTTTTCGTGCTCAGCCTGGCTTCACGCGGCCCCATCTCCGGTCACAACATCGCGTTGACGCTCTCCCAACTGACGAACGGCGCGTGGACACCCTCACCAGGAACGATTTATCCCCTTCTTCACACCCTCAAGAAAAAAGGATTTTTAGTCGAAGCACGCGGCGCGGGGCGTGAGACGAAGAACGCACGCGAAGTCCGCTACGCGATTCGCCCCCTCGGGCGCCGATGGCTCTCCTCTCAGCAAGCCATGATGCGCGAGCGGGCAGCCTGCCTTCGGCGCCTCATGCTCCCCCTCGTCGGCGTCGCTGCATACCAGTTGGCGCCGGACGAAGCAACCGAGTTGGCGGGGCAAATGGAGGCGGGCACAATGCTCATGTTATCCATCCTCACGCTTCCGCAGCCCGCGCGTACAAACGCTTTTCTGCGCCTCCGCCGTTCGATTACATCCCTAGAACGCGAGTTTGGTTCTCATGCCGACCGCTAAAAAACCAGTCAAGTCCAGCAAGCCCGCCGTCGTCTTCAGCGTGCAGAACGTGAGCAAGCGCTACCGCCTCGGTGACGCGGACGTGTGGGCCTTGCGCGACTTCAACCTCGACATTCGCCGCGGCGAATCCGTCGTCATTTTGGGGCCAAGCGGAAGCGGCAAAAGCACGCTACTCCACCTCCTCGGCGCCCTCGACCACCCCACCTCGGGCCGAATGCTGCTCGACGGCATCGACGTGACGCGCCTCTCCGACGTGGAGCTCGCGCGCGTGCGGGGACTCAAAATCGGCTTCGTGTTTCAGTTCTTCTTCCTCGTCCCCACCCTCACCACGGTGCAGAACGTCGAGCTCCCCATGGTGTTCGCGGGCGTGCCGGCGGCCGAGCGCCGCGAGCGCGCTGAAGCTCTACTGCGTAACATGGGTCTCGGCGACCGCCTCAATCATAAGCCGAACGAGCTCTCGGGTGGGCAGCGCCAGCGCGTCGCGGTCGCGCGTGCCTTGGCGAACAACCCGTCCGTTATTTTGGCGGACGAGCCGACGGGAAACTTGGATTCAAAGACCGGCAAGGAAATCATGCAGTTATTCACCGACCTTAACCGCAAGGAAGGTCGAACCATCGTGACCGTCACGCACGACGCGTCGCTTGTTTCGCACGCGACGCGCTCGATTCACTTGCGCGACGGGAAAATTGAAAAACAAGAGGAGATCCGCAAATGAACCGCCGGCCCGCCTTCGCCCTGTTCGCGCTCGCCTTCATGGCGCTCGCCTTCCTGCCCAGCTTCGCCGCCGCGCTGGGACCCTCCATCGCAATCACGAACTACTCGGTCGTCCCCTCGACGATTAAGCCAGGGAGTTCGGGTAAAATCCTCCTCACGCTCGCCAACATGGGGGATCAAACGGCGAACTCAATCACGATTTCGCACGATCTCATTGGCGTGAATTCTCAGGGAACCGTTTTCGCGGGCGACATCGGACCCAGCGGCAGTACGCTGGTCTCCATTCCCTTCAGCGTGCCTAGTACCTTCAAGCCCCAAGTTTTCTCGCTCTCCATGACGGTGTACTACAACAACAAGGCGACGCCGCTAAGCGTTCTACTCTCAATCACCAAGCCCCCCATCCTGCAAGCGGAAACGCTTTCCGTCAGCCAGGGCGTGGTGTCGCCAGGCGATTCATTCTCGATTCGGGTACGCTTTAGCAACGCGGGCGGCGCCGCGAACAACCTCGTAATCTCGTACCCCTCCGATAGCGCCTTCTCACCAACGGGTACCTCGCAAATTAGCATCGGGTCGCTCGCGGAAGGTGAGATGAAGGAAGTGGAGATTCCGTTCCGTGCCGGCACCGCCATTGCGTCCGGTGTTTACACGGTTCCCGTCACGCTCGCGTACGACGACTCGAACGGGTTCTCGAGCTCGTCGAACATCACGCTCGGCCCCATTGCGGCCTCCGCAACCACGGATGACTTGGCGATTTCGCTCGTCACGCCCCAAGGTGCGCTGGGTTTGGGTGACTCGGCGGACTTACGCGTCAACATCCACAACCTACAAAACGTGGACCTAACGAGCCTCACAGTTAGCCTCGTCCCGGACGCCAACGCGTCACAGTACTTCACGCTCCTCTCAGAGAACGACCAGCGCATCCTCACCATTCCGGCGGGACAAACGGCGTCTGTGAACTTTAAGGTCGGCGTTTCGCCATCCGCGCTCGTCACATTCTACCCCTTGAGTATCCGCGTGACCTACCAGTCCCCGCGCCGCGGTAGCGCCACTATCACCAAGCAAATCGGCGTGCAGGTGAGCGGCAACCCCGCCCTCTCCACTATCGTAACGAGCAACCCCGCGCCGTTGACGACGAGCGGTGACGTCTACACGCTCTCCATACAAGTGAGCAACACCGGCAACACACCCGTCCGCGCCTTGAGCATGCACGCTTCCTCGCCAGTCCTCAATTTCGTGGGCGGCAATGAAGGCTACATTGGCACCCTCAACATTGACGACTACTCCACGCCCCAGTTCACAGTCCTCGTCAAAAAGGGGACCGCGCCCGGCTCGCATCCGTTGTCTGTGCAACTCACGTACAAGGACACATACAACCAAGTCCACGTGGAAACGCAGAACGTGACGGTGGACGTCGTGTCCCCCGAGGTAGCGGCGCTCGCCTCCCAGAAGAACGGCAACAGCAGCCCCCTGCCCCTCATCATTGGCGGCATCATCGTTCTTGCGGTGGCGTACCTCGCCTATCGACGCTTTCGGCACAAAGAAAAACGCGCCGCCAAGGCGAGCGAGTAAGCCGCCTCGTCCCTTCGAACGCCCCCGTACTCGCTTCGTCTCTCCTGCACGCAGTCTCCCCCATGTCGTGTGATACTCCAAGGCTTTGACATGAACTTCGCCGACCTGCTCTCTTACGTCATCACGAGCCTGCGTTACCGCAAGCTGCGCGCCTACCTCACGATTTTAGGTATCGTGATTGGGATTGCGAGCATCGTAATCCTTATCTCGCTTGCACAAGGTCTCGACGCCAGCATCCGCAGCCAACTCAGCGTGCTCGGCACCAATTATGTGTTCGTCATTCCAGGCAGCGTTGGAGCGAGCTCATTTCGCCTCGGCCCCCCCGTCCTGCGCGGTCAACTCACCACTCGCGATGTCGACGCCATCCGCGAAGTGCAGGGCGTCGTGGCGGTGAGCGGTAACATCGCGTACCCGCTCGCCGAAATCGAGTTTAAAGGCGAAAAAACGGGAGTTAGCTTAGCGGGCGTCGAGCCAAGCGCGTTCTCAAAATTCATTACGACGGGGTACGATGCAGGGCGCTTCATCTCTGATGGGGACACGAGCGGCGCCGTCATCGGGTGGGAAGTCGCGAACACGTACTTTAAGAAAAACGTCACGCTCGGCTCCACCATCCGCGTCAACGGCCACGATTTCCGCGTTAAGGGCATCTTGAGCAAAGTCGGCAACACGGGCCCGCAGGACACTGCCGTCTACGTGGACCAAAAAGTGGTGCGCGCCATGCTCGGCTCCAGCTACGCCCGCGACCGCGTGACCACCATCATCGTCGTCACGAACAAAGACATTCCCATTTCCCGCGTCTCGGACGAAATCGACCGCCGCCTTCAAGCACTGCATAAAGTGACGCCTGACAACAAGGATTACACGCTTTTCACGGCCGACAGCATCGCGGCTCAAATCAGTCAAGTCACCGGCATTCTCTCCGTTTTCCTTGCCGGCGTGGCCGCCATCTCGCTGCTCGTCGGCGGCATCGGTATCGCGAACGCCATGTTCACCTCCGTCTTCGAGCGGACGCGCGAAATCGGCATCCTCAAAAGCATCGGCGCCAACGACGCCCACATCCTGCAACTCTTCCTCCTCGAAAGCGGCCTCATCGGCCTCATCGGCGGCATTGTGGGCGTCATGCTGGGCTTCGCGACGGGTCTGCTCCTCAGCGTCTTCGGCGTCCCCACCATCATTACGCCCGAACTCGTGATTTTCAGTATCGCCTTCTCCTTTGCGGTTGGTATGGTGAGTGGCTATTTTCCCGCCAAAAACGCGGCCGCTCTCCAGCCTATTGAAGCACTCCGCTACGAGTGAGCCGCGTAACGATTGCGTTTAGGTCGACCAGCGACATTGCGAAACTACTTCTGGGTGCGAATGGGGCAGGGCATAAAAAGCCGAAAACCCGTAAGTGGTTCACCGTGAAACTCAGCGAGCATATCGATTACGCGTTCAACAGTCTGCGCTACCGCAGCCTCCGCAGCTGGCTCACTATCTTGGGCATCGTGATTGGGATTGCGAGCATCGTCATCCTTATCTCCCTCGCTCAAGGCCTCGACACCAGTATCCGCGACCAACTCAAAGTCTACGGCTCCAACTACCTCGCCGTCATACCTGGCCAAGTCGGCGGCGCAAGCGGGTACGCCTCCCTCTCATCCTTCGCTTTTCAAGGCGCCCTTTACGACTCCGACGTGGCGGAAGTGCGCCGCGTCCCCGGCATCAAGAGCGCGGGCGGCGTCGTCGCTATTCTAGACGGGCACTTGTCGTACCGCGGGCAGCCCGCCTCGCAAATGATTTCGGGTGTCGACCCTGGCGTTTACGCCGACTTTTTGGCGAGCAGCACTGCGAAACTTCAGTCCGGCCGCTGGCTCAAGAACTCAGACCGCGGCAAAATCGTGATCGGCGACACCGTCGCGAAGACGCGCTTCAAGACGCGCAAGAACAGCAACGAGGTGCGCCTCAACGACATCATCACCATCAACGGCCGCGACTTCCGTGTCGTCGGTATCTTCGCCAAAGTCGGCTCCTTCATCGCCTCCACCGACTTCGACGAAGCCATCTACATGAATATCGAGGACGCGCGCGACATCTCCGGCGCGACGGGAGCCGACCGCCAACGCGTGTACAGTATTTTCGCCGTCACGGAAAACGGCGTCGACCCCCGCACCGTCGCCGACGACATCAAGCTCCGCCTCGCGAACAAACGCCACGTCCCCCTCGACGACCTCGATTTTTCCATCTTCACGGCGGACCAAATACTTAATCTCGTCGGCTCTATTACTAGCATCCTCGCTCTCTTCATGGCGGGCGTCGCCGCCATCTCGCTGCTCGTAGGCGGCATGGGGGTCGCGAACTCAATGTTCACTTCCGTGCTTGAGCGGACGCGCGAAATCGGCATCCTCAAGAGCGTTGGGGCGAGTAACGCCGACATCCAGAACATCTTCCTCTTCGAGAGCGGCATTATCGGCGCCGTCGGCGGTATTATCGGCGCCGTAACCGGCTGGCTCTTCGCCGCCATCTTCTCCGCCTTCGGCATCCCTACCACGGTCAGCCCCGAACTCCTCCTCTTTGCCGTTGCGTTCTCCTTCGCCGTCGGCATGGTGAGCGGGTACTTCCCTGCCCGCAATGCCGCTCGCCTTCAACCCGTTGAAGCCCTTCGCTACGAGTAACCCGTTTGAGCGCGTTTCGAGCTCATGCCTTCCAACCCTTCCCGTGCTTTTCTCGCGCCGTTTCGCGCCGAACTGCGCGCTGCCGCTAACGCCAAGCACCGCCAAGGGGTTCTGAATTACTTCAAGGAACCGGTCCATCCCCTCGGCGTGCCGCTCCCCCGCGTCCAACTCATCGCGCGCAGTCTTTATGCCGCCTCGAAGTCGTTCTCCATTGACGACGTTCTCTCTCTCGCCGAACAACTCGTCTCAACTCGAATTCACGAAGAAGGCTTGCTGGGGTTGTTCTGGGTGCAGAAACGCGGGCACCAACTTGACGTACGGCATTTTCGAGTTCTCGAGCGGTGGTTCAAAAAATTCGTGCACAACTGGGCGTGGGACGACACGCTCTGCGGCAACATTCTTGGCCCGCTGCTCTGCCGCAAACCCGGGTTGTTGCCTCGCGTGTACGCGTGGCGAGCCTCGAAAAACCGGTGGGTGCGTCGCGCCTCCGCCGTCGCCCTCGTTGTCCCCGTCCGCCGAGGGCTTTACTTAAAACAAGCCTTACAAACCGCGCACGCACTCGCGCAAGACGAGGATGACATGGTGCGCAAAGGCGTCGGTTGGCTCCTCAAAGACGCGAGCATTCGCTATCCGGAAGATGTGAAACGCTTTTTGCGCCGTCACCCGCGTCTGCCGCGCTTGGTGGTGCGCCTCGCGTGCGAACGCTTGAGCCCCCGCGAGCGCGCCGAATTCTTCCCGCGAACAAAATCAGGGCCTTAAGCGGACGGCAGCACGTGAAGCGGGATAACGCCCTTATCGAACTCTTGCAGCGCCAAGTCGACCGCGTTAATCGTCTCAATACTTTTGAGCAACGGCGGGGCGCCGAGGGCGAGCTGCAGGGCGCGCGCGCCGATAAGGCGCGCTTTCTCGTATTTAGTGAGAACGATTTCTTTCTTCGTCATTTGAGTAAAGCACCCGAGTTAAGCCGCGAGAGGCGTAGAATCAAACAAAACTCAAAAAGTGGACACTCATTACGCCGAAACGCGTTTTTAATTCCTTCGATTCAGGGAGTCTGTCCAATAAATAGGTGGGGTTCCTCGCTTCCTTTGGTGGGAAGCGAGG
>JBBILJ010000002.1:0-38676 GCA_037444945.1 Microcaldota archaeon
CTCCGAGACTACACTCCCCAACGCTTGCTCGAAGAACTCCCCATACTTTCGAAACGTTTTCCCGCCGAGTTTCGAACTTGAGTTTAGTTTTGAAGAACAGTTCGACTCGTCCGGAGCGAGGGCGTTACCGATGCCTTTATGTTTGCGTCTACTATCCCCTTTTTCGGTGATTGGTCATGTTGCATCGAAAAGTTGTTTGGGGCGTCATTTTGATCCTGATCGGGCTCGGCTTTCTGCTGGCGAATTTCGGGTTTATTTCTTATGATTTCTGGAAATTCTGGCCCCTCATCCTCGTCCTGATTGGCGCGAGCATGCTGCTCAAGGACGACGAGAAGAAACGCAAGTGACGCGCTAAAATCCAGAGCCTTTCGCCGACAACGACGCGCTTAGGGTGACGACTGTGTTCGAGGACCGTTTTGACGCCGGCCGCCAACTCGCTGAACGCCTGCTCGCTTACGCGGGCCGCCCGGACGCCGTCGTGCTCGCGATTCCGCGCGGAGGGCTTCAAGCAGGGTTTGAAGTCGCGCGGGTGCTGCGCCTTCCCCTGCTCCCCCTCTTCTCCAAGAAAATCAGTTTCCCAGGCCAGCCCGAAGTTGCCGTCGGTGCTGTGTCGCACGGCGGAGCGGTGAGCGTGGACGCCGAAACGGTCGCCCGCTTCAACATCCCGAAGAGTTATATCGAAGATGAGCGCAAGCGCCTCGAGCAAAGCATTGTGGAACGCCTGAAACGGTTCACGGGCAAACCCGCACTGCCCCTGCTGAGAAACAAGCTCTGCATTCTCGTGGATGACGGAGTGGCGACCGGGCAAACTTACTTCGCCGCCGTCGCGTTCCTGCGCAAGCAGGGCGTTTCGCGAATCGTGGCTGCCGTTCCCGTGGGGCCGCCCGAAACCCTCTCGCGCCTCGCCGACCTCGTGGACGAGTTAATTGTGCTCGAGAGCCCGCCGTGGATGTCCGCCGTCGGGCAAGCGTACCAGTCTTTTCCCCAAGTTGAAGACGAGGAAGCCAAGCGATACCTCAACGTGAATGTGCAATTGGAAAAGAAGAGCGAGGTCGGAAAGAAAAAAATAGTTCGAAAGCCGAGTTAGGTTTCCTCAGCCTCTTCGAATTCCTTCATCATCGCTTTGCCGCGAAGCTTGCGGTGGAATTGAATGGCGAAGCGGTGCGCCTCGTCGCGCGTTCGCTGCAGCAATTTCAGCGACGCTTTCTTCTTATCGAGCACGAGCGGCGTCTTGCGGTTGAGCAGGTAGATTTCTTCGTTCTGTTTGGCTAAGCCGATAACTGGCTGCTCGTACAAGTTCAATTCTTGCAGGGCTTCGTGCGCCGCCTTAAGCTGGCTCGCGCCTCCGTCAACTACGATTAAGTCGGGCATCACGGCGCCCTCGTCTTTGAGTCGAGAGTATCGACGAAACACGACTTCGCGCATGCTGGCGAAATCGTTCTGCCCTTCCACGCCTTTAATCTTGAAGTGGCGGTACGCGTTCGAGTTGCGTTCCCCGTCAACGAATTGAACCATGCTCGCGACTTGGTTTTGGCCGAAGAGTGTGGAGATGTCGAAGCACTCGATGATGCACGGAGGCTTGGGCAAGCGCAAGTCGCTTTGCAATTCCGCGACGGGGACGGAGAGTTTGCTTTCCAACTCGCGCTTCGCGTTCTTCTCCGCTAAATCCAGCAGGTCCCGGCCCGCGCCGCTCACCGGCACGCTAATGCGAACGGGCCGTTCGCCTTTCCGCACCAGCCAACCGATTACTTCTTTAGAGGGGTAGTGGGAGAGCAAGAGGCGGTCGGGTACGACGCGCGCCGCGTAATACTCGCGCAGAAAGCCTTCCAGCGAGTTCTCCAACCCGTTCGCGAAACTAAAGCGCTGCTGGTCGCGCACCACGCCGCGAACCACGTTGAACACGAACACGCTCGTCTTCTCGCCGTTATCCCACAGACCGATGACGTCCTCATCCCACCCGGCGGGCTTGTCCACGGCTTGTTCGCTCGGCAAGTTCGAGAACGCGTAGAGCTCGTCACGCAGCGTTTTCGCCCGTTCGAAGTTCTCCACGGCCGCGGCGCTCTTCATTTGTCGCTCGATTTCCTCCGCCAACTCTTCACGCTTGGTGGTGAGGAGTCCGACGCCTTGCTGCACGCATTCCGCGTACTCGACTTTCGAAATCTTGCCGATGCATGGAGCCGAGCACTGCCCGAGGTGGTATTTGAGGCACGCGCGCTTGGGGAAGGGATTGCACGTGCGTAACCCTAACGTGTTTTGGACGGTTCGTAGCGCGATTGCTCGCGCTGCTCCTTGCACGAACGGGCCGAGGAGTTTGCCGCGCGCTCCAGGCTTGGGGTGGCGGATGCTCACCAAGCGCGGGAACGCCTCGTCCGTGATGCGAATGTATTGGTAGCGAGTGTTGTCCTTGAGCTCGACGTTGTAACGCGGCCGGTGCTCGCGAATCAGGTTCGCTTCGAGAACCAGCGCCTCGTACTCGCTGTTCGTGATGACAAAATCAATGCTTGTAACAACTTGAATTTGCTCGAGGGTTTTCGGCGCAAGCTCGGCGTTCGGCCGGAAATAAGAGTCCACGCGCTTCTTGAGTTCCTTCGCCTTGCCGATGTAAACAATTTTTTCCGCCGCGTCCTTCATCACGTAAACGCCGGGCTGGCGGGGAGCGCTATAAGCGTCAGGAGTGAGCGTCATCGCGCGGTTTTCTCCTCCACGCGACTGACCGCGATGGCTTTTTTGAGGAACGCGCCCGTGTAGCTTTTCTTGTTCTCGGCAATCTGCTCCGGTGTGCCTTGCGCAATAATTTCGCCGCCACCCTCGCCGCCTTCAGGGCCGAGGTCGATGAGCCAGTCGGCGGTTTTGATGACGTCGAGGTTGTGCTCGATGACGAGTACCGAGTTGCCGCGCTCGACCAGTCGATGAAGAACACTTAGAAGTTTGGATACGTCGTCGAAGTGTAGGCCCGTGGTGGGCTCGTCAAGAATGTAAAGCGTTTGACCCGTTCCGCGTTTGCTCAGCTCGGCGGAAAGCTTAATGCGCTGCGCCTCGCCGCCGGAGAGCGTCGTGGCGGGCTGGCCGAGCTTGATGTAGCCCAGGCCTACGTCTCGGAGGACTTGGAGTTTGTTTGCAATGGACGGGATTTTTTCGAAGAAGAGGAGCGCTTCGTCCACGCTCATCTCGAGCACGTCCGCGATGTTTTTGCCTTTGAATTGAATCATGAGGGTTTCCGAGTCGTATCGTTTGCCTTTGCACGTCTCGCACGGCACGTACACGTCGGGGAGGAACTGCATTTCGATGCGAAGCACGCCGTCGCCTTGGCAGGTTTCGCACCGCCCGCCCTTGACGTTGAAACTGAACGTTCCCGGCGTCAAGCCCGCTGAACGGGCGTCGGGCAGGGACGCGTAGAGATCGCGAATCGGCGCGAAGAGGCCGATGTACGTCGCGGGATTGCTGCGCGGCGTGCGACCAATCGGGGCTTGGTCCACGTTCACGACTTTGTCTAAGTTATTCAAGCCGTTAATGCCGCTGAATTGTCCGGGCGGTTCGCGCGCGCCGTTGTAGTGCCGAGCGAGTTCCTTGTAGAGAATCTCGTTCACGAGCGTGCTCTTGCCGCTTCCACTCACGCCCGTCACGACCGTCATCACGCTCAAGGGGAAACTCACGTCGATGTTTTTGAGGTTGTTCTCCTTGCATCCTTTAAGCGTGAGGAAGCGTTTGGCCTCGCGCCGCTGTCGGGGCAGAGGAATGTGTTTGTCTCCTCGCAAGTACGCGCCGGTTAGCGAGTCCTTGCTTTTGAGAATCGTGCCGAGTGGGCCTTGCGCCACGATTCGCCCGCCCTTCTCTCCCGCGCCAGGCCCCATGTCGATGATCCAGTCGCTCTCGCGCATGGTTTCTTCGTCGTGCTCGACGACGAGAAGCGTGTTGCCCAGGTCGCGGAGGCGTTTGAGTGTGCCGATGAGTTTGGCGTTGTCGCGCTGGTGCAGGCCAATGCTTGGCTCGTCGAGCACGTACAGCACGCCAGTCAAATTCGAGCCGATTTGCGTGGCGAGGCGGATGCGTTGCGACTCTCCGCCGCTCAAGGTTGCGGCGGCGCGAGAGAGCGTGAGGTAGTCCAAACCGACGTTGTAGAGGAATTCGAGGCGGGAAACGATTTCTTTGAGGATGAGTTTGGCGATCTGCATGCTCGTGGAGTCGAGTTTGAGTTCGTAGAAGAAGCGCAGCGCGTCCGTGACGCTCAAATCCGTTAATTCGACGATGTTCCGCTCGCTCAGCGTCACGCACAAGGCTTCGATTTTGAGGCGCTTGCCGTTGCACGCGGGGCATCGAAACGAGCGCATGTACCGTTCGAGTTCGGCGCGCTTGTCCTCGCTCTCCGTCTCGCGGTACTGCTTTTCGAGCAGTGGAATCACGCCCGCCCAGCTGCCTTCGTGGTGCCACTCCGCGTTCGTCGTGCGGGCCTGGTAATCGTACTGGATTCGCTCCGGCGTGCCGTGCAGAATCGTTTTGAGTTGGGCTTTGGAGAGCTTGCGGACGGGCGTATCCACGTCGAACCCCGCGTGGCGGCCGACGTTGGCGAGGGTTTGGATGCGGAAACTGTTGAAGAAGCCCCGCCAGGGCGCGATCGCGCCTCCCGCGATGCTTTTGGTGGTGTCGGGAATCACCAACTCCGCGTCGAACTCTTGTTTGACCCCCAAGCCGGTGCATTCGGCGCACGCGCCGAACGGCGAGTTGAACGAGAAGAGGCGGGGCTGGAGTTCGCCGAGCGAGATTTGGTGCTCCGGGCATGCATTCTGCGTGGAGTAGAGCGTCTCCTTGCCGTCCACGACGGAGAGGAGTAGGCCGCCGGAGAGTCCCAACACGGCTTTCGTGGAATCGTACAGTCTCGCTTTCTCTTCTGCGCCGGCTTTGACGCGGTCCACAATGGCTTCAATCGTGTGCTTTTCCTGCTTTTCTAGTTTCGGTGTTTTCTCGCCCAGGTCCACGCGCTCGCCGTCCACGCGCACCCGGCTGAAACCTTTCTTCACTAGTTCCTCGAAGAGTTTCTCGTAGGTTCCTTTCTTGGAGCGAATCACGGGGGCGAGGAGCTCCACGTTTTGGTTCTGCAGCGAGGCGAGTTGTTCGGCAATCTGGTCCGCGGTTTGCGTGGAAATGATTTTGTTGCACACGGGGCAGTGCGGCACGCCCACGCGCGCGTAGAGCAAGCGGAGATAATCGTAGATTTCAGTGACGGTGCCGACGGTGGAGCGCGGGTTTTTGCTCACGCTGCGCTGGTCGATGGAAATCGCGGGACTCAGGCCGTCAATGGAGTCCACGTCCGGCTTGTTCATCAAGCCAAGGAATTGGCGCGCGTAAGTGCTGAGGGACTCCACGTAGCGCCGTTGGCCTTCCGCGTAAATCGTGTCGAACGCGAGCGTGCTCTTGCCGCTCCCGGAGAGGCCCGTGATGACGACGAGCGCGTCGCGCGGAATCTCGACGTCCACGTTTTTGAGGTTGTGCTCGCGCGCGCCGCGCACCACGATGCGATCGTTGAGTGTTTTCATTTTCTCGACTTTTCCTTTTTCCTTACCGTGGCCAATGCGAGGGCTTCCTCGCGCAGTTTGCGCAACTCGTCACGCAGTTCGATAGCGCGTTCGAACTCTAAGGTTTCCGACGCGCGATGCATTTCGGCCTCTAAGTTGATGATGCGCGCGCGTAAGGACTTTTCGCTCGCCGCCTTGCCTTTGCCGGGTAGTTTATCTTCGGGCGTGAGGGAGGAAACCGCCTTGACGATGGTGTGCGGCGTGATGCCGTGCTCGTGGTTGTACTCGGCTTGAATCGCGCGTCGGCGGTTCGTCTCACCCATCGCTTTCTTCATCGCGTCCGTTTGATGGTCCGCGTAAAGAATCACGCGGCCATTGCTGTTGCGCGCGGCGCGGCCAAAGGTTTGAATGAGGGAGCGGTCGGTGCGCAAGAATCCTTCCTTGTCCGCGTCGAGGATGGCGACGAGGGCGACTTCCGGCACGTCGAGGCCTTCGCGCAGCAAGTTGATGCCGACGAGCACATCGAATTGGCCGAGTCGGAGCTGGCGAAGGAGTTCGGACCGCTCGATCGTGCCGATTTCCGAGTGCAAGTACCGGGCTTTGACGCCGCGCTGCACGAAGTAGTCCGTCAAGTCTTCCGCCATTCGCTTGGTCAGGGTGGTGACGAACGCGCGCTCGCCCTTGGCGGCGACGGCTTTCAATTCGTTAGTTAAATCGTCCGCCTGTCCCTGCGTACCTCGGACTTCTACGCTCGGGTCGATCAGGCCGGTGGGGCGGATGAGTTGCTCGGCGACTTGCTGGGAGGTTTTCAACTCCCAGTCTCCCGGCGTTGCCGAAACGAAAATCGCGTGTCGCATTTTCTTTTCGAGCTCATCGAAGTTGAGGGGGCGGTTGTCGTACGCGCTGGGGAGACGGCAGCCGTAATCGACGAGGTTTTTCTTGCGCGAGTAATCCCCTTTCTGCATGCCGTGGAGTTGCGGAATGGTGACGTGTGACTCGTCAATAACTAAAAGAAAGTCGTCGCCAAAAAAGTCGACGAGCGTGGACGGGGGCATTCCCGGCAGTCGGCCGTCGAAATAGCGCGAGTAATTCTCGATGCCGTTGCAGTAACCCATCGCCTCGATCATTTCTAAGTCGTACTCGGTCCGCTGTTTGAGCCGATTCGCTTCAAGTTCGGGGAGTTGCGTCAAGCGCTCTTCCAGTTCTTGGCGAATGCCGGCCACGGCGCCTTTGATGCGCGTGTTCGGGACGACGAAGTGGCGCGCGGGAAAGATGCGCACTTGTTTGAGCGCTGTGAGCATGCGAAGATTGATTGGTTCGAGTTCCTGGATTTTGCCGATGCGATTTCCGTCGAGCTGAAAACGCAGCACATGTCCGGCGTACGGCGGGAAGACATCGATGGTGTCGCCTTTGGCCCGGAAAAAGCCTTCCTTGACGCCCAAATCATTGCGATTGTACTGGATGCCGATTAGGCGGCGGAGGAGTTCCTGCCGCTCGATTTCCTGCCCCTGGTGAAACTCGAGGCTCATTTCCAGCCAATCCACCGGCGAGCCGAGGCCGTAAATCGAGCTTACCGTGGCGACGATGATGACGTCCTTGCGAGAGAGTAGGTTCGCCGTGGCGGCCAGGCGGAGTTGCTCGACTTTTTCGTTTACGCGCGAATCCTTGGGGATATATTGGTCCTGCGCGGGCAAGTAACTCTCCGGCTGGTAGTAGTCAAAGTAACTCACGAAGTACCCGACGTGGTTTTTGGGAAAGAACCCGCGGAACTCGGCGTAGAGCTGCGCCGCCAAGGTCTTGTTTGGGGAAATCACCAGCGTGGGCTTCTGTACGCGCTCGATGACGTTAGACATGCTGTAGGTTTTTCCGCTTCCCGTCACGCCAAGCAAGGTCTGCCTACTTTTTTCTCCTCCCCTGCGGATGCCGTCCACTAACTGAGCAATCGCTTTCGGCTGGTCGCCGGTGGGCTTGTACGCCGACTCGAGTTCGAACCTCATACTCGCTCAACGATTCGCCTTCTCAGGCCTGCTTGCGCGCCGCGGGTGCTGGCGCTGCACAGAATCAGGAAAAACCCGCTCTCCCCGCAAGAATAAGCGCGGCACGAGAATTTAATAGTATTTTTTGACGCCGCGGCGCGGGCAGAGTTTGAAGAGCACGCAACGCGGGCAGTGCGGGGTAGGGGCACGGCAGACGGCGCGGCCATGCTGAATAAGGTTGACGTGAAGGCTCGTTTTTTGGTTGTCGGGAACGACGCGGTCGAGGAATTCTTGGGTTTGTTCGCGCGAGAATTTTTGGGGTACGAGGCCGAGACGACGGCTCACGCGGTACACGTGCGTGTCGACGGGAAAAGTCGGGCGGTGGAACGCGAAGTTGAGCACGACCGCGGCTGTTTTTGGGCCGACACCGCGCAGGGAGAGCAGGAACTCGCGGGCTTGCGGCGTCGTTTTTTTGTGCAAAAAGGCGAGGGAGAGTGTGCCGGTTCGGCGTTTGAGTTCTTTCAAAACGCCTAAAATCACTTTGGCTTTGGTGTTCGCCAAGCCCGCGGGGCGAATGATTTTGGCGAGTTGCTTGGGCGTGAGGGCGAAGACTTGCTCCCAGCGCGGGTATTTTTGTTTCAGAGCAGCGAAAGCGGGGAAGCTCGTTTTGTCCGTCGTGTTTTGCGAGAGAATCGTCTTAATCAGGGCGTCAAGCTCGCTCGCCTCCCGCCACGGTTCCGGCTTGCCGTACGCGGACTCGAGTTTGCGCGCGATGACGTGTAAGCGGTGGCGCAAGGGAGCAGGCATGGTGGAACCTATTTCGTGATTTGGAGTGTTGTTCGGCGTCACGTGGCGAGGGCTTTGCCGATGGGTTCGTGGAGGAGTCGTTGCGCGAGGGGGATGGTGATGAGGAGGGCGGCGACGAGGCGCAACGCGTAAGCTGAGAACCACGCAATGTTGCCGACTTGCAGACCTGTGAGGAGGAAGAGGTATTCGCTCGCGAAGAAGAAACCGGCCGCGAAGGCGAGGTTGCGATTGAACGGGTGCGCGTTCGCGCGGTAGCGGCGGTAGGCTTGTAGGCCAATCGAGACTGCGAGGACGGCGCAAATTACTTGGAGAATCGCGGCGAATTGATCGAATGTCGTGTTGAAGGGAATAAGCGTCATTTAGTGTTCGTCACCAGAAAACTGTAAAGAATCGCGCCGTAGCCGAAGAGTTTGGCGGTGCGCGTGAGGAGTTCGACGGGCTCGTAGTATTCAGGAAGGGCGGCCGCCACGATGACGCCCACGATGCCGACAATGCCATAGATTAGGAAGCCCGCGGCGAGCCAGTAGTACACCCGACTGCCGGCCTTGAGGTGCTCGCGGTACGCGAGCAGGCCGATGACGGCGAACACCGTAAAGGTAAGCAGACCGACGAGGTTCGCGGTTTCAACCAGACTCATGAGTAGGGGGAGTGGGGAGAGCTATTTATTGCTTGTGCGAGAGACGGCGGTTTAGACGACACGCCACTCCTGACCTTTAGGAGTGTCTTGGACGGCGATGCCTTTTTTGCGGAGTTGCTCGCGGATGCGGTCACTTTCCGCGTAAAAACCGCGACTGCGGGCGTCCGCGCGCTGCCGCAGCAGAGCGTCAAGTTCCTCGCGAGGCAGTGGAAGCGTCTTTTCCTTTTGATAATGTAGCAGGCCGAGGACGGAATCCATTTTTTCAAGGGCGTCGCGCACCTCGGCCGCGTTCTGGCTGCCAAACTTGCCCTCGTCGATGAGTTTGTTGGTTTGGCGAATCAACTCGAAGACGGCGGCGAGGGCGAGCGACGCGTTCAAGTCATTATCCATCGCGGACGAGAAGTCGCGCAGCGCCTGGCTGGCGAGGGCGGCAACCTCGGTGTTGTTGGGCGCCACGCTCGACGCGTGCGCTTGCAGGTGCGCCGCGAACTCGAGGTAACGCTCCAAGGTGCGCTCCGCGTTCTCGAGGGCCTCAAAGGTAAGGTTGAGCGGTTGGCGGTAGTGCGCGGAAAGCAGCAAGTAGCGCACGGCGCCAGGCTTGAAGCTCTTGGCGAATAAGTCGCGGAGCGTGTAAAAGTTGTGAAGGCTCTTGCTCATCTTCTGCCCGTTCACCATGAGGTGCTCGCAGTGCACCCAGAGGCGGCAGAACTCGCGGCCCGTGGCAGCCTCGCTTTGCGCGATTTCGTTCTCGTGATGCGGGAAGCGCAAGTCGACGCCGCCGCTGTGGATGTCGAACGGCGTGCCGAGGTATTTTTCGCTCATCGCGCTACACTCGAGATGCCAGCCGGGGCGGCCGCGCCCGAACGGCGCGTCCCAGTATACGTCTCCGTCCGCTGCGTCCCACGCCTTCCAGAGCACGAAGTCGCAGGCTTGCTCTTTGGTGTACTCCTGTTGTTGCACGCGCGCTCCCGCTTGGAGGCCTTCCCGGTCAAGATGGGAAAGCTTGCCGTAATCGGGGAATTTCGCGATGCTAAAGTACACGGAGCCGTCGTCGCCGAGGTAGGCGGCGCCTTTATTCAGCAAGGTTTGGACGAGCGCAATCATTTCGGGAATCGTTTCCGTGGCTTTGGGGTACACGTCGGCGCGCATGAGGTTAAGCGCGTCCGCGTCCTCGAAGAACGCGGCTTCGAATCGTTGTGTGAACTCGCGCAGCGGCACGCCGGCCTCGCGGCTGCCCCGAATCGTTTTGTCGTCCACGTCGGTGAGGTTCATCACGCGCCGCACGCGGAAACCCTTGAACAGCAAGTAGCGGTGTAGTACGTCCTGCGCCACGTACGTGCGAAAGTTGCCGACGTGCGCGAAATCGTAAACCGTAGGGCCGCACGTGTAGAGGCGGACCTCGTTGTCGTTCAAGGGGCGCACTGCCTGCTTTTGCCGCGTGAGGGAGTCGAACAATTCCAGCATGGCTTCTCTCCCTTACCTTCTTTGGGTGTTTCGGAGCCGTTTCGGGGTTAAAGCGAGGGCGGCTGAGTTTTAATAAACCGCCAAACCCCCAGTTATGCCGGTGTTTTTGAATGCCGTCTCCTGGGCAGCGACTCCCCTCCACGCTCAAAAAACTTGAAACCCATTGGCGTTTGCTCGGCGACCCCGACGCCCAACTCGAATACCTCAAGGGTTTTGAGCGCCACGCAGGCATTTTTTCCCGCAAAGCTTCCTCGGGCGTCCTCGTGCCGCAAAGCGAAGAGGCGCGCACCAAACTGCTGGTTCGCATTTACAAACTCAAATGCCGAACGGTGCCCCGCATCGCGGATACCTTTTTGCGCCGCAAGCCCGCGAAAGTCTCGGAAGCTCAGGCCGTTTTCAAGCGGGAGGCGTTGAACGAGCTCGGCGCCGCGCACCTCGCCAAACGGGGCTACCTGCCCGAAGCTGGAGAGTTGCTCGAGGCAGCGGGGCGCCACCTTGACGCTGCCCGAACCTACCTGCGGGCGAGCCGCGAGCCACAAGCGCACACCTTGATGGTTGGAAAAGCGCGCGCCGCCTTCGAGCGCGCGGGAGCTTTTCGCGAGGGTGCTGAGGGACTGCTCGCCATTGGCGAGGAAGACCACGCCAAGTACTTGTACCGCGCGGGCGGCTTGCTGGAGGAGGGAGCGCGCAGGTTCTATGACCGCGGGTTGTATTCACACGCTGCCGAACTCTTTGAGGAAGCGGGAATTTGGCCGCAGGCCGCCGACGCCGCCGTCGCATCGAACAACGTGGCGAAAGCGGTGCAGTTGGCTGCCCGTCACGCCGCCGGAACGGGCGTGCCACTCCACGTTCCGTCAGGCGAATTGGAGTATTTGGCGGTGCCGCGCCACTACAGCGAGCTCGCTGGCATCTTCGAGTAAGTCGGCTTTCACTCCGCCGCGGGGCGCCTCTGGGTTCTCGCCGACCGCCCCGAGGAAGCCGTTCGCGCGTTCACTCAAGCCGGGCAGCACCGACTCGGCGCCGACCTCCTCGCTTCCCAGCACCCCGAACATGCGGGTAAGTTATACCGCCTCGGCGGTCGGTTCGAGCAGTCCGCGCGCGCGTTCGCCAAAGCCGGCAAGTTACGGCCCGCTCTTGCTTCCATTAAGCGGTTCGAGAGCGAGAACGCGGCCCGCGCGCGCAACGGGAGCAACGGCGCGAAAAGCGGCAAGCCGAACCGCCGCGCCAAGCGCTGAAAAATAAGTCGGAACTTCTTTTTGGTTTTGAGTGGCTTAGCGGAACGGTCGGTCGTTTCTTCGCAGCGAGAGCAGGAACGGGTTCTCGCGGCCCGCTTTTGACGCCAACCGCTCCAACGTGCGCTCAAGTTCGAGAGGATTTAGGGCGGCCCGCAAGTCCGCTTCCACGAGGGCGGCCGGGTAGGCGTACCGCGCGCTCACGCGGCAGAGCGCGAAGATTTTGTTCGCGATTTCGTTCGTGGCCGCGTTGGCTTTTGCGGCGTCGCCCTCGAGAAGCGCGGGGTTGAGGTAATCCACACGCAAAGGCCGGTCGGTCGCGCTCGGCCGCAAGTAAAGCGAGCACACGGCTTCGCTCCACGCGCCGAGGTCGCGCATGACGGGGTGGATTTCCTTCGCTTTCGTGTAGCGAAAAGCGAAACTCCGCTCGCCTTCTCGTAACACTTGACTCAAAAAAAGCGAGTCCGTCCACGACGCGACTTTACTGTGGAACGGTTCCAAGGCAGGCACGGCTTTTTCGAGGTAGCCGAGGGCGGCGCGGCCGCGCGAGTCCTTGTTTACGCCTGCAAGAAGAACGCCGCGCTTGCGACATGCGTCAAAGAGTTTCTGGTAGAGCGAAATCACGTCAGTGTAGCTTTCGGCGAGTTTGCTTTCTCCCCGCGGTTTGTCCGCTGTTTGGGGAATGATGCTTCCGTCGAGAAGCAAGAGTTCGGGGGCGTGTTTTTCCGCAATCGTGAGGGCGAGGCGGATTTCGGCGCGCAAGCGCTCCAAGCCCTTGAACCATGTGAACTCGACGGCGTCCAATCCGTACTCGAGTGCCAACTCGGCGCGCGGGTCGCGGTTCGGCTCGTACCTGGTTTTTTTGAGCGCGTCACCCTCGTAGGTGAGAAGGACGCCTGCCGCGCGTGAGAGCACGACGGCCGCTCCGTGAAGCTCGCCGGCGAGAACTCCGCCGTCTACCGCTGCAACGTTTTGGGGTTGACGGAGTTGAAGAGGGTGCGTGAGTTTAACGTCGAGGATTCCGCTCTCGCTCGCGGGCTGGAAGGGGGCACTGCGCGCGGCCGCGGCCGCTGAGCGCAGGCTCGCGTAATGCTCGTTAATCGAGGCGAGAAGGAGGTCTTCATTCATGAGTACAGCTCTCCAGCAGAGAGGGAGAGAAGCAATCGGCTTTAAAGCGCGGCGGGTTATTAGTCGTTATGCTTTCAAAGGCGAAAAAACTTTTGGACCGCGTCTTTAACCGTGAAGTCGACGCCATTCTGCGGCACCGCAAGGGCGGCGATTTCAAGCAAGCCATTGTGATTCGCACCGACCTCGAGATGGGGAAGGGCAAACTCGTCGCGCAAGGCTCGCACGCCTCGCTGCACGCCTTCCAAAAATGCGTGGAAGTCGACGAGCGCATGGCGTACGCGTGGGACCAAGCCGGCTGCAAGAAAATCGTGCTCAAAGCCGGTAGCGAAGGCGAACTCCTCAAGCTCTACGACAAAGCCAAAAAGAAGGGCTTGCCCGCCGTCATTATCCGCGACGCGGGCGCCACGCAAATCCCGTCCGGCACCGTCACCGCGCTCGGAATTGGGCCCTGGCTTGAGACGGATATCGACGCCGTCACGGGCGAACTCAAACTCCTCTGACCTCCTCGCTTTCCGCGGGTGCTCGGTGAAAACATAGATTAATTAATGAGCGGACGCCTAAGAAGGTTACAGTTGTTTGAGAGTATGGTTTCTGACAGAAAGTACAGCTCTTTTTGTTCGCGTGAAAGTTTTTTTCGCGTTCGCAAGCTAGTCTGAACTCTTCGGTCCCAAGCCTTGCTTTCGAGCAAGACTGTCAATGTAAAGAAAAAGTTAGGTGAAAGTGTATGCGTTTTGGACGAGACCGCGATGATCGAGGCGGCGACTACGGTGGCGGCCGAGGCCGCGGTGGCGGCGGCGGTTACGGTGGCGGCCGCGGTGGCGGCGGCTACGGTGGCGGCGGCGGTTACGGCGGCGGCAGCTCCGGCGGATCCTTCCGCGAGGCTCCTGTTAAGCCCGGCGAGGAATATGACCTCGAAATTACCGACATCGCTGCGAAAGGCGACGGCATCGGCAAAGTTGATAACTTTATCATCTTCGTCGCTGGCGCGAGCAAGGGCGACAAGGTGCGCGTTCGCATCCGCGACGTGCGCAATCGCTTCGCGATCGGCGAAAAAATCGGCGAAGGCAGTGGCGCCTCCGCTTCTACTTCCGCTCCCGCGGAAGTGGAAAGCGAAGAGCCCGCTGACGAAGCCGAAGAAGAAGGCCAGTAATTTCCTTTTAGCCCGTTCGGGCTAACTCCCCCTTCTTTTCCTCTTTTTTCCTTTATTTTCTTTTACTCGTTTTCTCGATTAGCCCCAGCGCGGCTTGGAGGACTTCACCCAGAGCATTTTCCTTGCGGATTTCACTGGGCGTGAACCACGCCAGGGCGTCGTGGTCTTCATCCTTTGCTTTGACATTCGTCAAGTCGCCTTGCGCGTTTTCGGCTTTGAATAAGTAGAGATGCATCTTTTTTTTCTGCCCGGAGTGGTAAAGCGGCGCTTCGCCCATTTTTTTGAGGTCGGCTTTCAGGCCGGTTTCCTCTCCGAGTTCGCGCGCTGCGGCCTGCTTAGGGGTCTCGCCCTCCTCGACGGCGCCCTTGGGAAAGTCCCAGTAACCCGCTTTTTTGTGGAGCAAAAGCACGCGTCCGCCTTGCGTCAGCCAGACACCGGCGACGAGTACCTCTTTTTGGTCTGGAGCGCTCATTTTTTTGAGTCCCTCGATTTTGCGTTTGATTTTCGCCCAGTGCGAGCCTTCCCAATAAATTTTGCCGCATTTTTTGTTCGTGCAGCGCCAAAAGCGGCGGTGGGACTCGAAGGTGTACGGCCACACTTTTCCTTTCACTTGCGCCTTCAACAATCTCTGTAGTGGAGCGCCGCACACTGGGCAGAGCGTGTGCGCGGGGAAGCGGTTCGTCGGTAGTTGATAGTTCTCAACGAGTTGGGCGAGTTGTTTTTCGAGTTGCGTGGTGGTGAAGAATTCGGTGCGGCAGTGATGCTTGGCGCGCGCGGCGAGGGCTTCATCGCGCGTGAGCAGCACGCGGTCGTGTTGGGCGGCGTACCGCATCACGGCGTCGTCGTCCGTGAGGCTAAGGTCGTCGCTGAACTCGCACGCCACTCCCATCAAGCGTAGCCAGCGGCAGAGTTTGAGGAGCATGGCGTCCGCGAGAAAGATCGGCGTGGGACGAGTGCGGTGCGCTTTTCGGGCGGGTTTGCGGCGGGCGGCGGCCATGGATTAAGGGAGGAGAAGGTAGGATAATTAAGTTTGGCGCTTTTGCTCAACACGGGTTTTGGGGTTTGCACAATGATCAAGTCGCTGCGTTTAAGGCATTGGAAAAGCCATGAGCAGTCCTATTTGCGTTTCGGTGAGGGCACCAATGTTCTCGTGGGTCCGATGGGGGCGGGGAAAACCAGCGTTCTGGACGCGATTTGCTTCGCGCTCTACGGTACGTTTCCCGCCCTACGGCAGCGCCTCGTCACGCTGGACGACGTCGTGATGGCGCGCCCGCGCGCGTTTGAGACGGCGGAAGTCGAGCTCGAGTTCAGCGTGGGGGAGGACAATTATGTGGTGGCGCGCACCATCGGCCCGAAGGGCAGCGAAGCGTTCATCCGCAAGAACGGCGCGTTCTTTGACGGCCCGCAGCCGGGGCGCGTGAACGAAGCCCTCACGAATTTGCTGCACGTGGATTACGACTTGTTTAGCCGCGCGATTTACAGCGAGCAGAACCGCATCGACTACTTCCTCAACTTGCCGGCGGGCGAGCGCAAGCGCCAAATCGACGAGTTGCTCGGCATCGACCGCTTCGAATCGGCGCGAAAGAACGCCGTCGCTCTCGCCAACAAGCTCAAGGCGCAGCGCGCCGAACTCGCGAATTACTTGCGCGGCGTGGACGCGCCAGCCCTTCAAGCCGAAGAGTCCTCTCTCGAAGGCGAGCTGCAGCGCCTCGCTGATGAAACCGCCTCCCTCGCAAGTCAAGAGCAAGCCGCCAAAACTAAAATTGACGCGCTCGCCCGCGAGTTGAGCGCCCTTGAAGAGCGCCAACACATCCTCCAAAATGCTCTTGCGGCCGCGGCGCACGCCGAAGGCGAGCTTTCCGCTCTGCAGCACCAACTCCAAACCCTGCGCCCCCTTCTCGCGCAAGCGGGAACGCTCAAACAAAAACTCGACGCGGAGTTGAGCGCGCTCGCTCAAAAGCGAAACGCCTTGGCGGACGCGCAGTCGGCGGACGCGCAAGCGCGCGCGGAGAAACGTGAACTCGACAAAAAACTCGCGGACGCGAAGCGCGCTCACGCAGAACTCGAACAAACCGGCGCGCGGCTCCAAAAAATCGGGGACGCACAAACTCTTCAAAGCGAGGTAACTCGCCTGCAAGGCGATTACGCGCGCCTGCTCGACGAGGCGAACCGCGCCGCCGCTAAATCCATCGAGCTGGAAGACGCTCTCAAAGCGCTCGCGCACGAGGGCGCGCGCTGCCCCGTGTGCGACGCCGAGCTCTCCCCCAACCGCCACGCGCAACTGCGCGAGGAAAAGAAGCGCTTGCTCGTAAGCGCTACCGATGCGCGCGACGCCGCTGAACGGAACGCGCGGCAGTCTCAAGTCCTTCTTGAGGAGAAGCGCCGTGCTCTCGGTGAACTCGACGTGCTCGAGAAAAAACGCGCTCTGCTCGTACAAGCGGGCGATGCCCGAGTCCTCGCCGTTCAACTTCAATCCCTCTCAGGGCAAGAGTCCCGTGCCGCCGCCACCCTCGCCTCAGTCGCGGGCGAGGTTTTGGCGCTGCAAAAAAACGTGGACACCTTGCGCCTCGACGTGGACCGCGCCGCTGGGGCTGAAAAGCTGGCGGCGCGCGAAAAGCAGTTTGAGAGCGAAGCGCAAACGGCTCGCGCCCGCGCGGATGGCTTGCGCAAAACTGCGGACGAAGCGAAACTCGCTTCCCTGCGCGCCGACTTCACCGCCATCGAGAAGGAGCGCTCGCGGCTGCAAGCCACACGCTCTGCTCTTGAAGGGAGCGCGCGAGAGAAGAAGGCGCGTCTGGTGGACGTGAAAGGACGGCTCGCGAAGGCGGAAGAAGCCAGTGCGCGAGCTGCTGAACTTGACGCGAAAACCGACGGCGTCACTGTGTTTGGTTCCGCGCTGCTCGACGCGCAAGCCAGCCTTCGCTCCACCCTCATTGAAAGCATTAACGAAGCATTGAACGCGATTTGGCCCGCCGTGTACCCCTACGGCGACTACAAGGCGCTGCGCGTGCAGGCGGACGGCGGGGATTACGCGCTCGAGCTGCAAGCCCTTGACGGTGCGTGGGTGAGCGCGGACTCCGTGAGCGGGGGCGAGAGGGCTTGCGCGGCGCTTTCCTTGCGCGTTGCTTTCGCGATGGTGCTCACGCCGAACTTGAGTTGGCTCGTGCTTGATGAGCCCACGCACAACCTCGACCGCGAAGCCGTTTTGCTTTTGGCGAACGCGTTGCGCGAAGAAATCCCCAAAATCGTGAAGCAGGTATTCCTCATCACGCATGACGAGGCCTTGAAGGAGAGTGCGTCGGCTCGCCTTTATCGAATCGAGCGCGACAAAGACAAGGGCGAACAAAGCGTCGTCGAAGAAGTCGGACTCACGGGATAAGGGTGCCGCGCGCTCGCAGCATTTTTCCTCTAGCGCAGCCACTCGTCTTTCTTGTGGTAATAGGCGTGGAGTTGTCGGGCTTCGTCGTCGCCGAGTCGTGAAACGTTTTCGTCGTTGAGTTCTATGAGGTGGGCTTTGCGCAGGAGTGTAACGAAGTTGGAGGGAGCGCCGAAGGCGCGCGGCGTGCGAATCACGAGGTTGAAGAAGGCGTTGGCGCTGGCGAGTTCACGTTCACGCTCCCCGACGATGCGGCTGCCTTCAATGAAGGGTCCGCGCACAAAATTCTTGTTCGCGCGCAGGAACGCGTCCACGTCCTTGGATTTGTCCGCAGGCGGCCCGGTGACTCGCTTGAGGTGCGGCGCGGTCGGGGAGGCGAGCTCGAAGAACAGCCCGGTGCGGTTGCGCGTCACGAGAGTGGCGGAGTCGACGACGCTGAACGCGAAGTGTTCGAGTTGTTTTCGCAGTGATTTTTCTAGTTTGTACAGTTGCGGGTAGAGGATGTCGTCCACGACGCCTGGCTTTTGCATCAAAAGCAGGTACGCCGCGGTTTTGCGGCGGCGGGCGGCGCGCGCGACGAGCGCCCGGGCTTTGGCGCCGTCGAGGGGTTTTTGGGGCGTGAAGTAAGTAAGGGCGGGTTTGCGGGTGAAGGCGCGGGCGAGCGCGATGAATTTGTAAAGGTTGGTTTCACTCAGCGCAGCGGCCGCGTTGCGGTTCTTATCCACCGCGTCGATGAGGAGCAGGGGCGTGGGGTATTTTTGGTGGAGGTTTTCGCGGTCGGTGGCGTTCGGCCAGTTGCCTTCGAGGTCGATAAAGACCGGGACTTTCCACTCCGCGGCGGCGGCCAGCAGGCCCCAGAGGTTGCGGTAATTGAGGACGAGTTGCTCGCACACCAAGCCGCTAAAACCCGCGATTTGGAGTTCGGCGCCGTACAAGCCGTTGGTTTTGAGGAGTTTTTTGAGGCACCGCACGTCGCGGCGCTGTTCACGCGAAAGGCGGTTCTGCAAGTAATCCATGTGGAGAATCGAGCGGTCCACTGCGCTCTTCACGGGTTCATGGGGCGCGATTTGAAAGGACGGAATCACTTCCACTCGGTACCCCAGGTACGTGCCTTGCAGGTAAGGGTGCTCGGCGTAATGCATTTCCCAGCGAATCGGGATTGCGTTTTTAGTCGCGGCGATGGTGCGCTCAACGATTTCGTCGCGCGTGAGCGTTTGCGGGTAGGCGAGGAACAAGTCGATGTCGCGGTCCCCCCGCAGGCCCGTGTCGCGCGCCGCCGACCCCACGAACACGACGCGCGCTTGCCGCGCTTTTGCCGCCAGGCGCTGCACCAACTCGTTCGCGACGTGCTTTTCGTTTTCCGTTTCTTCCGCCGTTGGAGAAACTTCGAGGGCGACGCGCGCAAAAATTTCTTCCCCGCGCGCCTGCGCTCGCTCGCTCGCGCCGCGGGAGGGCTTGGTGGAGCGGCATCGGGAAGCGTTTTTGCGGGGAGCGGGACGGGAGGGTTTGCGCATGACGGTTTGGAGCGGGGGCGGGAATTTAAAGCCTGCGCGGCTTTCCTTTTTTTGAGGCTACCCCCCAATGGCGAACGCGGAAATCAAGCCCGGCTACCCGTTCTCGCAGTACACGCACCACGGTGAGCGCCTCAGCGAGCGCGACGAACGTCTCGCCGACCTTCTCGTTGACTTCTTTAACGGCCGCCTGACGGCGCGCCAATTCGCGTCCGAGGCCAGTGTGGGGGCGGACGCGGCTTCTGCTTTCGAGTCGTTCCGCGACGGCGTGGACTCGAGCCGTTTCGGGTTTCCCATTCCGCCCGCGGAGCTCGAATCGTTCCGCGAAAAGCTCGGGGTGTTTCTCAAAGGGTTTTTTGGCGCCTCGGCTTCGCGTTTGGCGGAACGCGTCGTGGGCCGCCTGCATGAGTTGCGCGTTCTGCAGCCGCTCTTCGATGACGACGAGCTCGAGGAAATCATGGTGAACGGCGTCGCGCGTCCCGTGTTCGTTTTTCACCGCACGGCCGGGGTTTGCGAAACGAATTTCGCGTTCAAGTCCGACAAGGAGATCCGCGATTTTCTCTCCCAAATCGGCGTCTCGTCGAACCGCCCCTTCGACGATGCGCGCCTCCCCGACGGCACGCGCGTGAACGCCGTTTTTCCGCCCGTATGCGAGGAGCCCGTCATCACGGTTCGCAAGTTCCGCCGCAAGCCGTTCTCGATTCTGGACCTCATTCATAACCACACTGTGACGAGCGAGCTCGCCGCTTTCTTGTGGATGTGTATTGACGGCTACAACCTCTATCCTGCGAACGTCCTCATCGTGGGCGGCACGGCAAGCGGGAAAACCACGCTTCTCAACGCGCTCTCCACCTTCATTCCGCCCAGCGACCGCGTCGTCACCATCGAGGACACACGCGAGCTCGACTTGTACGGCAAGCAGGACTGGGTGCCGCTCGAGTCCGCGCCGAACGCGACGCTGCAGGATCTGGTGCGCAACTCGCTTCGCATGCGGCCCGACCGCATCATCGTCGGGGAAATTAGAGGCGCGGAAGCCGAAGCCATGTTCAGCGCGCTCAACGTAGGGCACCGCGGGAGTTTGGGGACACTGCACGCGAACTCGGACCGTGACGCGATTTCCAAGCTCGAAAACCAGCCCATGATGGTGCCGCGCAGTCTTATCCCGCTTGTCGACGTCATCATCGTGCTGCACCGCCTCTACGATCGTCGCTTCGGCCTCGTGCGGCGCGTGCTGCAAGTGAGTGAAGTGTCCCGCATTGAGGACGTCGTCGCGCTCAACGAGTTGTATAAGCGGGACCCCCTCGATGACTCGCTCAAGCGCTCCCCGCTGCCCTCGCAGGTGCGCGAAAAAATCGCGCACGGCTCGGGTCTCGAAATCGCGGCCGTCCAGGCGGACCTGAAAAAGCGCGAAGAAATCCTTAACTACTTATTGCAAAAGGGCGTCACGGAGCAGCACCACGTGCAAGAGTTCCTGCGCGGGTACTATGAGCACCGCCTTCAAGCCGACGAGAAAGCCCGCAGCTCGGTGGGCGAAAAATAAGTCGGCCTCCTTTTTTTTTGGGAACTTAACCCGTCGTTCGCGTTTCGTTGAGGGCGCAGCCAGTTTGCGTCGTGTAGCAGTTATAGCCGAGCGTGAGGCCGTTGGGGTACGCGGCGTAGCCGGGTTCGGGGTTGACGCAGTTGGAGCCCGCGCACCCGAAGCACTTGAGTAGGCCCGTGTCGGCGTTTCGGTACAAGTCGCACTCGTTGCGCGCGTACTGCGTGGGCGTGAAGGCGTCGAGCTCGACGATGGCGGCTGGCGCGGCGCTGGTGAGGTCGATGGACTGCACCAAAAGCGTGTAGCCCGCGCTCGTGCTCAGGCACTCGGTCGGCTTGGGGTAGAGGACGACGGCGTCCGCGCCGCGCGTCAACTTGATTTCAGCACGATTGGCGTTCGCGCCAAGCAGTTCGAGCGTCGTCGAGGCGTCGAGGACGAGTTTGGCGTCCGCGGACGTCGCGTTCGAGAATCGCTTACCGTTCGCTAACGTGCCGTCGCAGGCCATGCGCTTGGCGCACGCGCCACCGGTGTCTGGATTGTTCGTGTCGAGGATACACGTGTAGCCAGCGGGGCATTGGGGAGCGTTGAGGATGAAGCCGCCGCAAAAGACGCCTTCGTACGAATTCGGGTACTCGTTCGTCGTCGCTTCCTCAATGAGGGTGCCGTTGGTATACGCGATGAAGTTGTAGTAGGTTTTCGTGATGCAGCCGGCTTGGCAGTCCCCGCTCCCTTGGAAGAACGAGATGCGCCAGCCGTTGCGGATTGCGCGGGTGAGGACGTCTTGGGTGCACCCGATTTGGGCGACGCATTTTTGGATACCAGTCGTGTCGGAGTAGCGGGTTTGGATACGGCTGGTGAGATCGGCGAGGGAGTACTTGCTCGTGGCGAGCGCGCTCTCGTCACGCAGGTTTTGCAGGCGTTCGACAAGGTCGTCAAAGGTGCGGGAGTGTTCAGCGGTTTGGCGCACGAGCACGCGCTTGTACTGGCCGTTGAGCTCAATGCTAATCAGCGTGCTGCCCGCATGCGTCGGGCAGTAACCGACGGCGGCGGCTTGGCCAGCGGGGCCGGGGCACGCTTGGTATTCGTCGAGGAGACTGAAGAAGTCCGAGTCGCGTACCCACTCGGCGAGGGTGAGTGCGCTCGCAGGCGAAACGGTGCGCGTCTCAGTGCTCGGCGCCGCGCTGGCGACGTCTTGCGTTTGCACGGTGAGGGAGCCATTGAGGTCCGCGTCGAGGTGGGTTCCGCAGCCGGGGTTCGCGCAAAAGCCGGGCGTTTGAATGAGGGTGGCGTGGAAGGAGGTAACGTCAGGGGGGCCGACGGCTTGGTGGGTGAGTTCGTCGTATTTGCCGTCCACTACGGCGGAGGTAACGGTGCCGTTCGTCATTTCGAGGACGATTTCGTGCGGCGTCACGACTGGGGCGAGGGCTTGACCCGTGCGGTCTCCGTATCCGGCTTGTTGTGAGTTGTACGAGTAGGTGAGGCGCCAGGAGTATTCACGGTCGAGTTCTTCGCTGTTGACGAAGGCGAGGGTTTGAGGGATGCCGTCGAACGCGAACGTGCTTGACGACTCGACGAATTGGCGGCCGAGGTCCACGCTTTTCGCGAGCGTCGTGCCGTTGAATTGTACGGGTGGAAGCGTCGCGAAAGCGGTGGGGCTCGACGTCGGTTTTCCGAGCTGCGTGCAGCCTGCAAGGAGGAGAGCGAAGAGGACCGAGAGAGCGAACAGCGTAAAGCGTTGCGTCACGGAGCACCACCAAGTGAACAAAAAAGCGAACGCAGTTTTAAATGTCCCGTTGGCGTCACGGCGCGACTTGAATGCTCGCGATGTCCTCGTACTGCGGGCCCAGGGGAGTGAGCGTGCTTTTCTTGAGGACGAGGCGGGCGGCACGGCTCGAGCCGAATCCTTCACTGTGGGCGCGCGCGAACGCGTGCAAGCCCTGCTTTTGGAGTGGTTCGAGGCCGCCCTTGACGCGCGCCAGCGCGACGTGCGCCTTGAACGTGTGCTCCTCCTTGAGTTGAAGGCGCTCGACGAGGGTGTCGTGTAACGCGTCGAGTTCGGCGCTCTCGATGCGCGCCACCACGGTTTTCACGTAGTTTTCGGACGGGAAAAAGTCGATGCGCGAGAGAGGGAAGTCGAAGGCGTGGAACGGCGTGCTCTCCATGGCTTTGCGGATGCGGGGGAGTGCCTCGTCGGGGATTTCGCCCAAGAACGCGAGCGTGACGTGGAGTTGGCTGGCTTTCGGAAAAGTGCCGCGAAATCCGATGGTGTGCAGCTCGTCGGCTGCACGCGCGAGACGCTCGCGGACGGGTTCGTCAAGTTCGAGGGCGATGAAGGCGCGCATGGAGCAGGAGACCTCTCTGTGAATCAACGGTGGTTGAATCCGTGCAGGTTTTTAAACTCGCAATTCCTCCAACAACGCATGCGCCCGCACACGCTTTCCTTCGCCCTCGCCGCTTCTCTGCTGCTTTTACTTTTCGCCCTGCCCGCGTCCGCTTCCAAGGCAGGTATCGTGGACCCCATCGCGCAGACCGTGAACGGCGGTGCGGTGGTGGATTTGGGTACGGTCGGCCCGGGTCAAACCGTCGAGCTTCAAGTCATTCGCGGCTCCGGTGAAATCGGCGTCCAAAGCGAAAAATTGTGGGATCACTTGAACATCGATACGGCGTCTCTGCCCGCTGGTTGGCGAGGGGACGACAGCCGTACCTTTGAGAACCCCCTCAAAGCCTTCGTCGTGCTTCCCGTGGACGCGCCGAACGGCGAGTACACGTTTAATGTTACTCTCATTGACGACAACGAAGGTGTGCTTCCCCTGCATTTCAGCGCGCACGTCACGGTGTCGCGCGATGTCCTCGCCCTTCAGGCCTCACCCTCCTCATCACGCGTCGGCGCGGGTCAGCCCGCCGTCTACACGCTGCGCTTGAGCAACACGGGGCGCGCGAACGACGTCTTCGAAATCAGTGCGGTCGGCCTGCCCTCGCGTTGGGAATTCACCAAGCGCGTTTTTCTCTCCCACGACTCTGAAACGGATGTCAACTATGAAGTTGTCGCGACCGAATCGGGCGTGTACCCCGTTCGCATTACGGTGCATTCCCTCTCCTCCTCCCTCATCACGCAAACCTTCGACTCGCGCCTCACTGCGGCCAGCGGGCTGGTGGAGGACGCGCAAGCGACCGCGAACGGCGTCCTGCTCTTCCCCTCCTCCATCCAGGTCGTGTACAGCCTCGTCGGCTTCCTCGCGCACCTCTTCTTCTAAACCGTTTTAACTCCCCCTCACCCTAGCCTATTCTGATCCTTCCCTTTTTCGCCCTCCGCCCGAGGTTTGTGAATGTCCCTCCCGATTGCGAACGGTAACGATTCGGTTTCGAACGCGTCAATTCCGAGCCAGCGGCCGCGCGGGCGCGAACCGATTACGGGCGCCGCTCTCGAACAGTTGCGCGCCGAACTCTTAACCGAAAAACTTCCCGACTCTCCCGTGCGCCGGCAAGCCGCGCAAGCCTGCCTCGACGAGTTCCTCACCAGGGGCGACTGCTCCCCTAAGGCACTCCAACGCGCCAAACTTAAATACTCGAAAAAGTTCGCGCTCGAGCGCGTGCTGCGCAACTCGGAACTACTCGCCGTTCTGCCCGCCGAGATTGGAAAAACGCACCCCGCCCGACTCGCCCTCACCACCAACCCAGTTCGCGACTTGAGCGGGGTCAGCGTGCTGGCGATTATGACCAAGCCGATGGGGTGCGTGGGGCGCTGCATTTATTGCCCGGGCGGAGTGCAGAGCCCGAAGAGTTACACGGGATTCGAACCGTCGGCGCGGCGCGCGGCGCAAAATGATTACGACTCCGCTCGCCAAATCCGCGCCCGCTTGGCTCAATTGCGCGCGACGGGGCACGAACCCACCAAGTGCGAAGTCGTCATGATGGGTTCCACCTTCGCGTGGATGCCGCGGGAGTATCGCGCCGAATTCATCAAAGGCGTTTTCGACGGTCTTAACGGTTTTGGGAGCGCGACGCTGGAGGCGGCGAAGACGGCGAACGAAACCGCCGCCGCGCGCTGCGTGGGCTTAGTGGCGGAAACGCGCCCGGACTGGTGCTCACCCGCGCACGTGCGCGACTTTCTTGATTATGGCGTGACGCGTGTGGAGCTCGGCGTGCAAACCCTGAGCGACGCGGTGCTGCAAAAAGTTGATCGCGGGCACGACGTCGCGGCCGTGCGAGACGCGAGCGCCACGTTGCGGCAGGCATTCTACAAAATCGGGTACCACGTCATGCCGGGCCTTTTCGCAACCCCCGAGGAAGATGTCGCGACGTTCGACGCCTTGTTCGCGGACGACGGCTTCAAGCCCGACATGCTCAAAATCTATCCCGCGCTCGTGATGCCCGACACGCCGCTGTACGAGAGGTGGCGGCGCGGCGAGTACGTGCCTTATGACGCTGAGACGGCCGCGCGCGTGATTGCTCGCGCGCAGCGCTTCGTGCCTCCTTATTGCCGCGTGATGCGCGTTGAACGCGACATCCCCACTAACCTCGTCGCGGACGGCGTGATGAAGAGCAATTTGCGGCAACTCGTCGATGCTGAAATGAAACGCAACGGGTGGCGGTGCGCGTGCATTCGCTGCCGCGAAGTCGGCTTTCGTTTGCGCGAAGGCGCCGCCGTTGACTTCGCTAACGCCAAACTCAACCGCCTCGATTACGAGGCGAGCGGGGGCCGCGAAGTCTTCTTGAGTTTCGACGATGAAAAAAGCGACGCCCTCTTCGGCTTTATTCGCCTCCGAGCTCCCAGCCACCCGCGCGTCGTTGAAGAATTGAGCGACGCAACGGCAGGCATTCGCGAACTCCACGTTTACGGAGACCAGGTATCGATCGGAGAGCCTGCCCGAAGGGAAGGCGCCGTTCAACACCAAGGGTTTGGGAAACGTTTACTCGAGAACGCCGAAAAAATCGCTCGCGAAGAATTCGACGCCGACCATCTTGCCGTTCTCGCCGGCGTCGGCACCCGTGAATACTATCGACAAAACGGTTACGCCCTTCGAGGCGCTTACATGCAAAAAGAGTTGGCTTAAAGTAGTCTTGTAATCCTTTACTTTTCAGGTGCCCCGTTAACGGTTCGTCCTTCGTTTTCCGAAAAAGTCAAGCGTTGGTTTTACGCGCCGCCGAAGGGAGCGTTTCGCATCCTTCTTGGTTCGCGAAAACCGGGGCAGGCGAGTTATCGGGTTGTACACGCCGAGGAGTATTTGCCGGGCCACGAGGTCGTCATTGGAAGGAAACCCGAAGGCGGCACGCATCACGTCACGGTGAAGGGAGATGACACGGTTTCCCGCGTCCACCTCACACTCGCGGCCGAGGGGTCAACGGTTCTCGTTCGCGTGTTGGGAAAGAACGGCGTCTCAATCGGCGAACCCCTTAACCCCCTCAAGCACTACCCGCCGGGGAGCGCGTTTTCCATTAGCGCGCAGGGAGCCACCTTTCAGTATAACGTGGGGCGCGACACGATTCTGCGTGTCCTTCCCTCCTCCTTGATGCGAGCAGTGAAAAAGATGCCGCCCGTGGAGGAGTGGCGCGAGCGCGCGATGGGTTCGCGGGGGAGCGCCTTAGAAGGCGCAGGAGCCGTCCGCACAGCCGGGGTTGTCGCCACCGTACTCGCTCGACGCGGTCACGGGCTTGGGTTTGCCTTCTTTCGCGCCGAGGGTGAGGACTTGTTCGGGCTTGCTGCCGTAACGGTAAATCGTGATGCCCTTGCACTTGAGCTTCCACGCGAGCAGGTAGGCTTTGCGGACGTCGCTGGGCTTGGCGTTTTCGGGCAGATTCACGGTCTTGCTCACGGCGTTCTCCACGTTTTTTTGGAACGCGGCCTGCATCTTCACGTGCTGTTCCACGGGAATTTCGAGGGCGGTCTTGAACAACTTTTGCACGTCTTTGGGGACTTCGCTTAAGCCTTGCACGCTGCCGTGCGCCGCGATTTTCTTCATTAATTCTTCCGAGTAAAAACCGCGCCGCACCGCGATTTGCTCGAACAACGCGTTCACTTCCAGCAAGCGCGTGCCTTCGAGGACGTTGCGCTCAAACGCGACCGCGAAGAGTGGCTCGATGCCCGAACTGCAACCCGCAATAATCGAAATCGTGCCCGTCGGTGCCACTGTCGTCACCGTGGCGTTGCGTGCGTGCTTAGTTTTACGCTCCAACCGGCTCCCCTTAAAGGCGGGAAAGTTGCCGCGCCGCCGACCCAACTCTTCCGACGCTTTGCGCGCTTCTTTTTGAATGAACGCCATCACTTTTTCGCCTTCCCGCAACGCGGCCGCCGAGTCGTACGCGACCCCGCGCTTGAGGAGGTACTCCGCGAAACCCATTACGCCCAAACCGATTTTGCGATTCGCCTTCGTTTTCCTCTCAATCGCGGGCAAGGCGTAATGGTTCGCGTCAATCACGTTATCCAAAAAATGCACTCCCAACTGCACGAGGTCGCGTAATTTTTCCCAATTCGCCCGACCCGCGTCATCCACAACGGTCGTGAGGTTGATGCTCCCCAAATTGCATGAGTCAAACGGCTGAATCGGAATTTCGGCGCAGGGGTTTGTTGCCTCGATTTCGCCGAGTTGAGGCGTCGGCTGCAAACGGTTGACTTCGTCAATGAAAATCAAGCCCGGATCACCCGTACGCCACGCGCTCTCCACAATCGCGTCAAAAACGGCTCGAGCCCTCACGCTCCGCACCGCTTTTCCCGTTCGAGGATTGATAAGACCGTATTCTTTGTCTTGCTGGGCGGCGCGCAGAAAAGCATCCGTCACGGCCACGCTCACGTTAAAATTCCGCAGCATTCGGGAGTCGTGCTTCGCCGCAATGAATTCGAAAATGTCGGGGTGATCACACCGCAACACCCCCATGTTAGCTCCCCGACGACGTCCCCCTTGTTTGATGACGTCGGTGGTTTTGTCGAAGAGCGTCATGAAGGAGACGGGTCCGGACGCGGCGCCGTGCGTGCTGCGCACCAAGTCTCCCTTGGGGCGTAAGCGGGAGAACGAGAAGCCGGTGCCGCCGCCGCTTTGCTGGATGACGGCTTGCCATTTGAGGGCGTCGAAAATTCCTTCCAGCGAGTCCTCGACGGGTAAAACAAAACAGGCACTCAACTGCCCGAGAAGCGTGCCGGCGTTAAAAAGGGTGGGCGAGTTCGGCACGAATTCGCGTTTGCTCATCGCCGCGTAGAAGCGTTCCGCGGTTTTCTCGACGTGCGCGTGAGAGGCGCCGTACTGCGCGTCCGGGGCCGCGATGGCGCGCGCGACGCGTCGGAAGAGTTGCGCGGGCGTCTCCACGACGTCGCCTTTGTCGTTGCGCAGCAGGTAGCGTCGCTGCAGCACGACGGCGGCGTTCACGTCGAATTTGAGGTCGTCGCGGATGCCGAAATCGGTTTTGAGTTTTCGGATTTTGGCGTGCTTGGCGCGGTACTGCACGTAGGTGCGCGCCACGTCCGAAAACCCTTCCTGAACGAGCGCGTTTTCGACTTCATCTTGAATTTCTTCCACGCGGGGAGGTTTGGCGCCGAATTTTTCGCCCAGCTCGCGCACGACGCGAGCGGTGACGCCCGCGGCCGGGAGCTCGTTATGACCGAGGGCGCGGAACGCTTTACGGATCGCGGTCTGGATGCGCAGCGCGTCGAAGGACGCGAGCGAGCCGTCGCGCTTGCGCACGAAGCGAACCATGTCTTGAGTGCCGCTTAGCGTGCCATCACTTAAACCTTTTTCGAGGGTTTTAAAGCCCTGACTTCCTTGCTACCGCCATGGTTTACTCGCCGCGCCTTGAGCGCGTTTTTGTTGCCGCCCGCGTGCAGCCCGGCGATGTCGTTCGCGTCACCTTGAACGGCGCCTCGTTTGAAGGCGTCCTGCTTCCCCACTCCTCACTCGAGCCCTCTGACGCGCTCGTCCTCAAACTCAAGAGCGGGTATAACGTCGGCTTGGCGTGGAAGGACGGCGGCGTCCTCGAAGGCACGGGGGGCCGCGTGGCGCTTTCAAAGTTTCCTGAACTCGCCCCCACCACTAAAGGGCTGCTCAAAGTGGTGCTGGTCGCGACGGGCGGCACCATTGCTTCGCGTGTGGATTACCGCACGGGTGGCGTCCATATGCTGCTCAAGCCCGAGGAACTTCTCGCGACAGTGCCCGAGCTTGCCGATCTCGTGGACCTTAAAATTGTGGCTCCTTTCGCCCTCGCCAGCGAAGACCTAGGCCCGATCGAGTGGGGGCGAATCGCTAAAGCGGTTGCCGATGAGTTGAATGCGGGCGCTTCTGGCGCCATCGTGACACACGGCACGGACACTCTTGCGTACAGCGCGGCCGCGCTTTCATTTATGCTGCGTGATTTGGGCAAGCCCGTCGCGCTCGTGGGTGCGCAACGCTCTGCGGACCGCGGCAGCTTTGATGGCGCCCTCAACTTGTTGTGCGGTGCGCGCTACGCGTCATCGGCGTACGCGGGCGTCGCCGTCGTGATGCATGCTTCCAACTCGGATGATTACTGCCACGCGATTCGCGGCACCAAGGCGCGCAAACTGCACACGAGCGCGCGCAGCGCGTTCCACTCCATCAACGCCCCGCCGCTTCTCAACATTTGGCCGGACGGCAAAATCGAGGAAGTTTCCAACAGCGGCGCGCAACTGCTTAAGCGCAACGACGCTCTCCTGACTCGCCCCCAAACCGCGTTCGAACAAAAAGTCGCGCTCGTCAAAGTTTATCCCGGCATGGATCCAGCCGTCATTGATTACTATACCTCGCAAGGCTATCGCGGTCTGGTGTTGGAAGCCTTCGCGCTCGGCCACGTCCCCACGCAGACGCTCGACCCCGCGGCCTCCCTCATCCCAGCGGTGAAGCGCGCGGTGGACGCGGGCGTGTTCGTTTGCGTTGCGTCCCAATCCATCCACGGCGCCGTGAACCCGTTCGTGTACTCGAACTTGCGCCGCCTCGCCGCCACGGGCGCCGTTTTCTGCCGCGATATGCTCGCCGAAACCGCGCTGGTGAAGCTCGGCTGGGTGCTCGCCCGCGCGCGCACTCGCGAAGAAGCCAAAACGCTTTTCCTTGACAACCTCGCTGGCGAGTACTCGGAGCGCCTCCTCGAAAGCACCACGCAGAACGATTGAACGCCATGACTTCTCCTCTCAACCCCGCTTCTTCCGCGCGCTCTCCCTCGCCACTCCCCGCGATTGATTACGCGGCTCTGGGTTTCCGCTGCGGCCTCGAAATCCACCAGCGCGTGGACTCCACGAAACTCTTCTGCAATTGTTACGCGAACCCGAGCGCATCGAGCAGCGGGGCGGAGGACAAAATCGACGAGACGAACTGCCTCGTGCTTCGCCGCCAGTTGCGCGCCGTCGCGGGCGAAACCGGGCAAGTCGACGTGGCGGCCGGCTTTCAAACCCGAGTCCAGCGCACCTTCACATACTTCGTCCCCGAAGGCAAAGCGTGCGCCGTCGAGTGCGACGACGAGCCACCCCACGCCCTCAACGCGCAAGCCCTCGATGTCGCGCTCCAAACCGCTCTCGCGCTGCACTGCCGCGTGGTGGACGAGCTACACGTGATGCGTAAAACCGTGGTGGACGGCTCCGCCGTCAGCGGCTTTCAACGCACCGCCCTACTCGGTCTCGACGGCTCCCTCGACACCCCGCGCGGCCCCGTCGCAATCCCCACCCTTTGCCTCGAGGAGGAAAGCGCGGGCATCGTTGAGGACGTGCCGGACGCGTTCCGCCTCGACCGCATCGGCATTCCCCTGATTGAAATCGCGACGGACGCTTCAATTCGCGACGGCGGGCACGCGCGCCAAGTCGCTGAACAAATCGGCGCCGTGCTGCGCAGCACGGGCCGCGTTCAACGCGGCCTTGGAAGTGTGCGTCAAGACCTCAATGTCTCCATCACGGGTGGGGCGCGCGTCGAAATCAAGGGCGCTCAAGACCTCGACGCCGTGCCGCTCCTCATCGAGAACGAGGTGCGCCGCCAACTCGTTTTGCTCGCAGTGCGCGACGAGCTCCGCCGCCGCAACCCCCCGCTCGCCGCCGTGGAGGCGCGCGACGCGACGCACCTCTTTGCTGGCACCAAGAGCGCCCTCCTCTCCAAAGCGCTGGCGCGCGGCGAGCGCGCTTTCGCCCTCAAACTCCCGGGTTTGCGCGGATTGCTGGGTCGCGAACTCCTCCCGGGTTTGCGTTTCGGCAGCGAGCTCGCCGCTTACGCACGCGCCGCCGCTGGCGTGAAGGGTCTGATTCATAGTGACGAAGACCCCGTCAAGTACGGCCTTGGGCGTGACGAAATCGCGGCCCTCGAAAAATTCCTTGGCGCCGCGGCCCCGAACGCGAGCGTGCCCGCTGGCGATGGGTGGCTTCTCGTCGCCGCGCGCGAACCCGTCGCACGCAAAGCACTGACGGCTGCCGCCGAGCGCTGCAACCGCGCTCGCGAGGGTGTGCCGGAGGAAACCCGTCGCGCCGAGGGAACATTGAGCGTCTTTATGCGTCCTCTGCCGGGTGCGGCGCGCCTCTATCCGGAAACCGATGTGCCCCCCGTTTCGCTTGCCGCGCTGCGTGGCTCCGTCAAGCCCCCTGAATCCATGGCGGAGAAGCGCGCCAAGTATCTCGCGTGGGGTGTCGGGGACGCGCTCGCTGATCAACTTCTCCGATCGCCGGTGTTCCCGCGCTTCGAGCGCCTCGTCGAGGCGGGCGCGAGCGCGCCCCTCGCCGCTGCTTTGCTCCTCGAAACTTTGGTGAGCTTGCGCCGCGATGGCGTTCCCGTCGACGCCCTTCCCGACGCCGTGCTCTCCACCAGTCTCTCCCTTGTGCGGTCGGGGCGGTTGGCGCGCGGGGCCCTTCCTGAACTTCTCCAACTCTGCGCGCAACGCCCTGGCGAGGAGCCGGGTGAGCTCGCTGCCGCGAACAACCTTGAGCGCGTGACGGGCTCGGCGCTGCGCGCTCTCGTGCAGTCTTATCGCGAGAAGGGTTTGATTGGCGCCGCGCTCGTGCAAGCCGTGATGCGGGAGCATCGTTTGCGAGTGGATGCGAGTGAAGTCGCCGCGCTTGCCGCTGCGCGCGAGCGCCCTTAAATATGTTTATATTGCGCGCCGCCCTTGGGAGCGCTTGGAGCGCCTCGGGGGCGCCTCGCGGTGTATTTCATGCCGGATGACGAAGAATTTTTGCTTGAAGGACAGCCGTCGCCGCTTTCGCGCGTCACGGACTTCGTCAAGTCGCACCTTGGCTTCATCGCAGTCCTCCTCGTCCTCATAGTTGTTGTGTGGGTGTACCTTAACGTCCTGCCGCACTCGACGACGCTCAAAGTCAACGTGTCCGAGTTGGACGGCAATGCTGTGGACGCGGACGTGACGGTGAGCGCAAACGGGAAAGTCCTCAAAAGCGGCACGACCGATGGCGGCTTTATCGCGTTCACCGGCATCCCGACGCGCACGGAACTTCAAATCGATGTGGACCCGTCCGCGTACTCCTCGGTCCTCAAAAAAGCGACTCACACGCTTACCCTTAATTCCGATGAGGGCGGTTCCGCGTCCATTGATCTCGAGCGCGCGTATTCTTCCGGCCTCGAGCTCGGTGAAGTGACGCCCGCAGCGGGTCTCATTGGTGAGGGCTGTGCCCCGACCTTCCAGCTTCCGGTCACGAACAAGAATACGAACGCCGTCACGCTCGAGCTCGCTTCGAATAGTCCCGACGCCTTCTCGTCTTCGGACTCGCAGACCCTCGCGGCTGGTGAAACGAAGTCTCTTTCCTTCACCATTACGCCGCCTACAACGGCCTCTAAGTCGTCCTCGTTCTCGGTGGCGGTGCGTGTTAAACACACCAACCAGAAGAAAGACCTCTCCTTCACGGTCGGCGACCCCGCTAAGCTTTCCCTTAGCCCCTCCGAAATCCACTGCCCCGACTCGGGCTGCACGAAAGCCGTCACCATCACGCTCACCAACAGCGGCAAGTCCCCCATCACGGACATCGTGGCGCAACTCATCGGGGAATTTCAATCCGGCGATATTACATTCACGTCATACAATGAAGGTCAGCACATCACGCTCGGCCCCGACGAGAAATACACGTTCTTCGTCAAAGTGACGTCCAGCGCGAAAGGTAAAGTCGGAAAACTCCGCGTCACGAGCAGTTGCCCGCCCCCCCTTGAAATCGCCATTACTCCCTAACTCTCGCACCCCGTCTCGCTCTTTTTTGCGCCCTTGCCCGCGTTCTCCTCCAGCTTTTTTTTCGGGCTCTCCCTCGCCATCTTTGCCGCTTTTTGCGCGCTGGCGCGTTCGCTTTTTATACTCTCCTTCCCTGCCTTTGAACGATTCGCCATGGCGTCCTACCTCGATTCCCTCGTCAAGAAAGCCAAGGCCTCGAAGAGCACGACGCCTGCCGCGTCACCCGCTGTGCGCGTGACCGAAGGCGAAAAACCATCGAGGGGTCCCAAGCCCAGCGCGGCCGCGTCACCCGCCGTCGAAGCACCCGCGTCTGCTCTCGCATCAATCGCCATCGTTTCTCCCATTCCCCCGGCTCCTTCGGTGGCTGCTCCCGGCGCTCTTGCATTCGGCGCGCCGCAACCTCGCCGGCAAACGCCTCGCGGCGAGGACGAGGAGGAGCCGGCGAATCGCGTCCTCGTCGAATCGTACGGGTCCGCGAAGATTTACCGCGTGCCCGGCGAGCCGCTTTTCTGGTACGACGTCCCCGCCATTCATTACCGTGGTGACGAGAAGGCGCTTATCGACGCCCTCGTCGAAATCGCGAGCAAAGTCATCACGTTCGAGGAGCCGTACGCGACGCCGGAGCAGAAGCGCGACGCGTTCTTCAAGCAACTCCTTGAAATCATCGACGCGACCCCGGAGTTGCGCGTGCCACCGAACGCGCGTGAGTTTTACGCTCGCGCTGTCGTGCAGGAAATGGTGGGTTTCGGCCAACTCGACCCCCTCCTCGAAGACGACCACCTCGAAGAAATCATGGTGCTCGGACCCAACCGCCCCACCTACGTGTTCCACCGCAAGTATGAAATGATGCGAACCAACGTCGTGTTCTACGATGACGTCGATATCCGCGACCTCATCGACCGCATCGCGCGCGACGTGGGTCGCCGCATCGACTTCGCCAGCCCGCTGCTCGACGCGCGCTTGCCGGACGGCACGCGTGTGAACGCTACCATCCCGCCCGCCTCCATCGACGGCTCCACGCTTACCATCCGCAAGTTCCGCACCGACCCCTTCACCGTCGTCGACCTAATGGACCTCGGCACCCTCAACTCGGAAGTCGCTGCGTTCCTCTGGCTCGCCACGGACGGCCTCGGCGCGCGCCCCGCCAACATTCTCGTCTCCGGCGGCACTGCCTCGGGTAAAACCTCGACGCTCAACATGTTGTGCTCTTTCGTTCCCGCCAACGAGCGCGTCATTACGGCAGAAGACGTCGCCGAACTCGCTCTCCCGCTGCCGCACTGGATCCGCCTTGAAACCCGCCCACCCGGCATCGAGGGCAGTGGCGAAATCGACCTCAACACGCTGGTGAAAAACATTCTCCATATGCGGCCAGACCGCATCATTGTTGGTGAAATCCGAGCCGAGGAAGGCTTTACGCTCTTTAGCGCCATGAACACGGGGCACATGGGGAGCATGGGGACCGTGCACGCGAACTCGGCGCGTGAAACGCTTATCCGCCTCGCGAATCCCCCCATCAGCGTGCCTGAAATCATGTTGGACTCTCTCAACTTCATCGTGATGCAGCAGCGCGTCAACGACCGCCGCAAAGGCCTCATCCGCCGCATCACTGAAATCGCGGAAATCGTCCCAACCGAAAGCGGCATTCCCAGCCTGCAAGTCCTCTACAACTGGGACGCCGCCACCGACACCCTCACCGCCACGGGCGTCCCCTCCGCCTACCTACAAACCCTCTCCCGCTTCACCGGCCTCTCGAAAGAACTCATCCAGCAGGAAATCGACGCTCGCCGCAAAGTCCTCGAAGAAATGCAGCACAACGGCATCCGCAGCATTGAGAGCGTCACCGAAATCACGCAGAAATACATCCTCCGCCAAAAAGGCCGCATCTAAAACCCGACTTCACGCGAACCATCCGGCCCCCCGCCTCGTCCGTTAAAACTTTTCCCGGGTCCTCACCTCAATGCCTGCCGAAAAACCGCTCGAAAAAATCAAAGCCGAAATCATGGGCGGCAAGGAGGAGGAAGAGCTCGAAGAGCGACGCGTCGGCAAAGTCGTCGACCGCCTCAAAAAAGAGCGCACCTCCGAACGCGAAACAAAGGAGCGCTCCGTCGCGCAGATGCGCGAACAACTCGTCGGCGCCGTGAAACGCGCCCGCCTCAACTTCGGCCGCGTGAGTGGTGACCTCGCCAAACGCGACGACCTCACCTTCATCGGGCGCTTCTACACGACCTTCGAGCGACCCGTCTCCACCCTCGCTGGCTTGCTCTTCACGCTTCCCGCCGCCGAAAACCTGCAAATCGATCTCGACTCCGCCGACATCCGTCTGAGCGTGGAGGCGTACCTTGTCGTCGCCGCCTCCTTTGCCGTCCTCCTCGCCGCCATCGTGTTCTTCGGCGTGGGCCTGCTCGGCATCCTCCTCGGCGACGCCAACTTCGCCTTCGTTGCGCCCGCTTTCGCGATCGCCATCTTCGTTATTGCCATCATTGTCGGCCTACTCTATCCCGGCTTGCGCGCGAACGAGCGCGCCATGAAAATCAACCGCGACCTCCCCCTCGCGCTCCGCCAACTCTCCACCCAAATCCGCGCCGGCGTCTCCTTCAACAAGGCGCTGCAAAGCATCGCGAACGCCAAGTACGGCGTCCTCTCGCAGGAAATCCAGCGCGTCGTCACCGACATGGAGGCCGGCGAGAGCACGGAAGACGCCCTCGCGCGCCTCGTGCGCCGCACGCGCAGCAAGGGCCTTAAGCGCGCTCTCGTGCAGCTCGTGCGCGCCCTCCGCACCGGCGGCCGCCTCTCCGACGTCGTGAACGCGATCGCGGAAGACGTCTCGTTCGAGACACGCATGGCGGTGCGCGACTTCACGGAAATCCTCAACCTCATCTCCGTCATCTACATCGTAGTCGCCGTCGTTGCACCCGTCACGCTCACCATTATTTCCGCCATCGTGCAGCTCCCCATGCTCGGCGGCACCGTCCCCAAAATCATTATCTACTTCGCCTTCGCCGCCATTGCAGTCGGCATCGGCAGCATCATCTTCATCACGCAACGCCTCGAACCCTCCACGTAACTCGCACCACCCGAACTGAGCCTCGAACATGGCGAACCAAAAAACCCCCTCCAACAAGTTCCAAGCCTACCTCCTCGAGCGGTACGACGAGCTCGAGCACTTCGTCGCTTCCACTGGCCTTCACGTCCCCCTCCCAGTCTTCATCATTTCCATGTTCTTGATCGGCGTTCTCGTCGCCTATGTCGTGTTCGCCGTCCTCAACCTCTCTTCCATTCTCTCCCTCGTCGCCTTCATCTCGGTAATGAGCCTCGTGCTCGGCATCCCGCTGACGCTGCGCAACGCGCGCATCGACGCCATCGAAAGCAACCTCCCCGACGCCCTCAAGCACATGGCGAGCGTGCTGACTTCGGGCGGCACCCTGGTGAGTGCTCTCGAAGAAACGGCGACCTCCGACTACGGTCCCCTCTCCGCCGACTTGCGGGAAGCCCTCAAGGAGCTCCGCGAGGGCCGCACCTTTGACGAGGTCCTCCTCGACGCGTCCCGCAACTCCGGCTCGCTGCTCTTCGAGCGCGTCACTTACATCGTGGTGGACGCGCGCCGCGCGGGCGCCGCCCTCGCCGACGTCCTCGTCGCCATCGCGGAAGACACGCGCGAAGTGTTGCGCATTAAACGCGAGCGCCTCTCCCGCACCACGATGCACACGGCCTTCCTCATCCTTAGTTCGATTTTCCTTGCTCCGTTCATTTTCGGCTTCACGCTCAGTGTCGTGGACTTTATTGGTACGGGCATGTCGCAAGCCCTGGGCCTCATCGGGCAAGCTGTTGCGCCCGACCCGAACCGCCTTTCCCTCGACGAAATGAACGGCCTCCTCACGGTCTTCATCGCCGTCGAAGTCGTCCTTACTTCTCTTGCGCTCGGCGTGATTCGCGAAGGAAAAACCCTTAAATACCTCCTCTATATCCCGTTTATGATTCTCCTCGCCCTCATCATTTTCGAGGGCGGCAAGTGGCTCGCTCACCTCCTCGTCAACGCGTAAAAAAACGGTACCCCGCTCTAACCCAAACTTCCTTGCTCGAACTTTCCGCAAAACCCCGTGAATCCCTCCATGCCGGTTCCCGTTTCCACTTCCCGCGCCCAGACTAGCGTGGAGTATCTTCTCCTTATCGCGGCTGTCGTCGTCATCGTCGCCATCATCGCGTACTTCGTGAAAGTCAAAATTCTCAGCGGTGGCTGAAAACCAGGTATTCCCTTATGCCTATCTTCCTCGGCGCCCTCGCGAATTCCCTTGCCCCCCTCGCCCGCTTTCTTCGCGGTTTCCTCAATCGCTCCTTCGTTCCCGCTCCCTTGCGTCCCCGCCGCGGGCAGACCGCCACGGAGTACCTCCTCCTCATCGGCGCCGTTATTGTGTTCGTGCTCGTCGTCGTCGCTATCGTGCGCACCTACATTATCGGCCCGAGTCTGAATGAGAGCGCGAACCTCACCAACCTTTACCACAACCTCACGACGATTTAACCCCGACTCCGGGCATATAATAAGCCTTTTAACCCCGCCCCGCGTCAATTCCCCGTTTACAAACCCGCTTTCCGATTCCTGGTGATTTTGAAGTGACGAGTGTTTTCGGCGACGACAAAGGTCAAGGCTCCTTCGAGTACATCCTACTCGTCGGCGGCGCCATCCTCTTCGTTCTCATCGTGATTGCGATTTTGCGCTCTGGCTTCTTCACGCCCGCCGCCAACCAGACGAATCAGAGTACGACCGCGTACTACAATTACCTTAACGAAACGCGAGGCCAATTCACGGGTAACCGGTCGTTCCCTTGAGGCGCACCCCCCCCAAAAAAATCGGAGTCAAAACAGAACCACGCTTTTCAGAAACGGAGTGATTGACTATGGATGAACGCGGCCAAGGCTCCTTCGAGTACATTCTTCTCCTTGCAGGAGTCCTCCTTATCGTCGTCCTTATCATCATCATGCTACATAACATCTCGCTCGCGCAAGCTGGCGCGCAAATCAACAACACGCTTTCCGTGTGGGCGAAACAAACCAACGCCTCCAACATCTAACAATGAGTGTGACGGCGGAGTTTTGACGCTAAAATCTTCGGTGATATCTACATGGTTGAACGGGGTCAGGGAGCGTTGGAGTATTTGTTGTTGATTGGTGGCGCGATTTTGCGTGTCGGGCCGTTCGGCGCCGGCAAGGCTGCCCTCACCAATGGTGGCGGGAACTACACGAACGCCGTGAACTTCTCAAACACGACGGTCTACTAAGTGGATCAACGCGCTCAGGTGAGCACAGAGTATTTGCTCTTGCTCAGCCTGGGTCTCGTTGTCGCCATCGTGGCGGTCGGCCTCGCCCTCCAAATTCAAAACTTGGCGAACGTCGTCATGACGCGCATTTCGAGCGAGCGCAATGAAACCCTCGCCATGCTTACTCAGTAAAAAGCCCGTTCGGGGGCGTAAACGGCCCCCGACCCCGTCTTTTTTAAACCTCTTTTTCCTCCCTCCTCACCGAGAGAATCCGAGCGGTGTTTGCTCGTTCTTCGGTGATACCAACTATGGATGAACGTGGTCAGGGAGCGTTGGAGTATTTGTTGATAATCGGCGGAGCAATCTTGCTCGTGCTGATTGTGCTCGCGATTTTGCGTGTCGGGCCCTTCGGCGCCGGAAAGGCCGCTCTCATCAGCGGTGGCGGGAACTACACGAACGCCGTGAACTTCTCAAACACGACGGTCTACTAAGCGCGTTAAAGCGTTTTTGGAGACGCTCCTCATTCGGCTTGGGCGTTCGTTTTTCGCCCTCGCTTTCTTCCTTCTTTTTCCTCTTTCCTTCTCCGTCTTTTTGGGCGCGAGGACGTTGACCTTTCATTTTTAAAGCTCGCCCCTCCTTTTCCGTTTACCGGGTTCGAACGGTCCTCGCCCGCCCGCTAGTGATACCCTTATGGATGAACGTGGTCAGGGAGCGTTGGAGTATTTGTTGTTGATTGGCGGCGCGATTTTGCTCGTGCTCATCGTGCTCGTCGTCATTCGCGCGGGTCCGTTCGGCAACGCGGAGTCGAAACTCGGCGAGGGCGGGGCCGCTTACGTGAACGCGACCAACTACGGCAACATTGCTGGGCACTGACGCGTCGCGCTCGCCATTCCTACCTTTTTTAATACAACTTCCTAGGCCGTGAAATCCCAAGCTCTTCAGGCTTGGGATGAAA
>JBBILJ010000003.1:0-27882 GCA_037444945.1 Microcaldota archaeon
AGGCGCGAAATCGGCCACTACAAGCACTTGGCGGTAGAGGGGGTTTGTCAACCCGACAAAGTGTTTCCGGACGCGAAAATCGCGGTTTTTTGCGATGGGGATTACTGGCACCGGCGCCCCGACGTTCGAGCGAAGGACGAAAGAGTTAATAGGGTTCTTGAGGCAAATAATTGGCTCGTGCTTCGGTTCTGGGAGAACGAAATTAAGGCAGATGCGAAGCACGTTGTCGACATCATTTCAAGCAAACTATTAACTCGAGGTGGCCGTTTGAATGGGTGCGCGTCCCCGAAAATGGAAAAATCTGGCGTAACTCCGCTCGGAGTAACTCTGGATTCCACAAAAGGGGCGGATGCGCTGGAAGTGGCTGAAGAAGCGCCGCAAGCGCATGAAGCGCAAGATGAAGCGCCGCGTCGGCGAACTCTAAGCTGAGTTCCCCCGCGCGCGGAAACTAAATTCTTGCCTTCGTTTCTCTTTTTCTTTTCTCTTTCTTTTTCTTTCCCTGTTTGCAGCGCGAGCTCGTGTTTTAAAAGTCCGCGTTGCCCCGGTCTACTCATGAAAAAGTTGCGCCGCATTGTGCATTTCGGACCGGGAGTTTCCATTCCTGGAAGACTTGTGCAGTTTGGGTGGCGGCAGATTCATCCGGGCGAGTTGCATTTTGCAATTGACGTCGACCGGAGTTTTCGGACTACCGATACGAGAGGCTTGCAGCGGAGAACAAGCGCTTTCGGTATGCTTTTCGCTCGGCGGAGCGCACCCAGCTGCGATCGAACTCGGTGGACGAAGTCCACATGGAGAACGTTCTGACGGATCCTGGCGTGTGGCCGTCCACTGAGGAGGGTTTACTTCGTGAAGCGAAGCGGATTCTCAAGCCGGGCGGGGCGTTGTACGTTTTTCATTTTAACACGCCTCACAATTTTCCGCTCGAAATGCTTCGCGAGGTTGCGAAGCGAAAACGCTTGCGGTTTGAGGTTCTCGTCCACAATTCGGGCGAGCGATGGCGCCGTGCTTCCGAGGAAGAAACCAAACTCTTGCGCGAACACGTGGTTTTTCCTCGCAGTTCTTCGCTGGATGCGTTTGACGACCCCGGCAGGCGGATTGATGAGGGAGTCTTCCTCGCCAAGTTGACGAAGCCGAAGGCGGCGGGTTAGCGCGCCATGCTGCGCACGACGTAGCGTCCGCGGCGCTCGATGTCAGCGAGTTGGCGTTCGACGGCGGCGTGCTTGGCGTATGTTTTTCGGTAAGATTTGAGAAATTGGGCGTACTCGTTTTGGGAGAGGCTTTTCTTCATTAACAGCAAGTCTTGGGCATGGTCTTCCGCGCTTGTGGTGAACGCGGCGAGGCCGAAGTCAATAATCCAAATCTCGCCGCTTTTTGTCCCTTTTTTGTTCGGAACGAGCATGACGTTGCTCGTCGTGAAGTCGCCGTGACTAATGCTGGCGGCGTGCAGCAAGCCTAATGGCTCCCCGATTTGTTTGAGTAACTTCGCTTTGGAAGCGGGTTTGAGGGAGGGCCAGAGGCGGGAGAGGAGTCGGCCGTGGAGGCGGGAGAGGACGAGTTCTTTTTTTTCGAGGTCGACGTGGCGAACGAGGGGGCAGCGAACGCCGAAGAGTTTCGCGCGATGCAGCAAGCGCGCCTCGGTTTTCGTGCGCTCGGAGCGCAATCGCGCGTCAAGGACGGGGTGGCGGTACGCTTTCTTTTCGCGCACCTTCGCCACGCAGGGCTGGCCGAGAAAGCGCGTCGCGTACAGTTTGGCTTCGGCGCCTTCACCCACTAGTTCGACCATGTTGAAGCCAACACCAATGGAATCGTCGTTGCGGGGGGAGGGAGTGGGTTTCACTTTTTTTCGTCTAAATATTTTATGTGTTCTTCTAGCTGTTTTTTGAATTGTTCTGTGGGGTTTGGTTTTTTTGCTCCTCTTGTCGTCGAGCGATAGATAAACGATAACGGAAAGTTAATTCCGGGGTTGGTGAAGGCGTGCATCAGGTAGTTCGGTTCTGGAAACACGCCCCCAGACTGGTGTTGTTCCCAGATTTCGCCCGCGCGTGCTAACAGTTCGTTGGTTTTAGTTTTGCCTAAGCCGCGTTGCAATTTTTTTACTGCCTTTATGCGTGCTCGATACTCTCGAGCGGGCGGGTTGTAGTCTAATTCGCCTAAGGCTTGTTCTACTGTTTTTTCGTGTTGGGGTTCTAGGAGGTCTTCGGCTTTGAGTTGGCTGATGACTCTCGCCCGAATGATTTGGTGTCCGAGCTCATGGATGGCGTAGGGGGCTGGCTTCTTTTCGCCTAATTGTTTTAGGACCAGGTACGGAGTGCGGTTGTCGTTCGAGGGGCGCAGCACGAAGTCTTCGTGTTTGGATAGGGCTCGGCTGGCGATTTGCGCGACTTCCTTGAAGGGGACTTCGTGAATTTGTTTTCCCGGTTTTTCTCTTAAAACCGCGTCAATGGCGAACTGGGCGTGCTTTCGCGCTTTTTTTGCGGCCTTTTCCAGAGGGCGTGCTTCCATCCGTTTCATCTTTGTTGTCGCGGTTTGGTCTTTGTTTTCGGGTTAGAGGAGGGCGTTGTTTGCGGGAAGGCTGCGAATGGCGCGCGCCACTTCCTCGCGCGGAACCGCGCCCTGACGGAGAATTTTGAAAGGCCCGCGCGCGTCCACAATCGTGCTCGGCAGGCGCTCGGGCAAGGGTCCCGCGTCAACGAGAATGCTGATGCGGTCGCCGAGTTCGTTTGCAACGGCGTCGGGGTCAAAGAGGGGTTGTTGGCCGCTCATGTTCGCGCTCGTGGAAACAATTGGTTTTCCGTACGCGGCGGCCAGACCGCGCGCGAACGTGTTTTGCGGAATTCGAAAAACCACGCCGTCACGGCTGAGGGAGGGTGCGAGTTTGGAGTCGGGTTTTTGGTGGAGAAGAAGGGAAAGCGGACCCGGCATAAAGCGCTTGGCGAGAGCGAGCGCGGCGAGGGTGGGTTGAGCGAAGCGCGCAATGGTTTCTAAGTCCCCAACAATGACGGGAAGACCCTCCTTGTTGGAGAAGCGGCGCTTGGCTTGGAGGAGCGTGGCGACGGCTTTCTCATTGGTAGCGTCACAGCCGAGCGCGTAACTCGACTCCGTCGGGTAACTCACCAGCTTGCCAGCGGCAAGAGCGCGCAGGCACGCATCCAAAGCTTGGCGCTCACCGTTCGCACTCGCCAGCGAGTAGCGCTGAACACTCGCGTGCCGGCGGGGCGCGTCGAGGGCGGCGAGCTGCAGGGATTCGTATTGTGACGGAAGAGGCATGTAGCTTACCACGTGATTTTTTGTTCGTCTATCCTCATTTTTTGCTTCGGTTTTTTATCCCTCGGTACGGCGCGGTGTTCGAGCATTTTGAGACCCGTAACGGCAATCATGGCGCCGTTATCCCCCGCGAGTTCGAAGGACGGGCAGCCGAAACGCGCGTTGTGCTCGTCGCTCATGGCGCGCACCATTTCTTGCAGGCGCGGATTGCGCGCATTCCCTCCAACGAGGAGGACTTCGGGTTTGGCTTCGTGGCAGAGGGCGCGCTCGAGGGCTTCCGTCACCATCGCGAAACTCGTTTCCTGCGCGCTGAGCGCGACGTCTTGTTTGCGTTCGTTTTTGGGGAGGCGCTCGATACGGGTAAGTAAGCCCGTAAAGGAGACACTCATTCCCTTGACGGAGTAAGGCAGTTCGATGAGGCGAGCGCCTTTTTTGGCGGCGTTCATGACCCCCACCGCGTCCGGGGGCGAGAGTTCGAGGTGGCGGCCTACGTGGTCGAGGAAATTCCCCAAACCAATGTCAAGGGTTTCACCCAAAACGCGGTAGTGACGCGTTTTTTTGTCTCGGAGAGTGATTTGCGTGTTACCGCCGCTCACGTAGAGCACAAGGGGGTCTTGTAGGTGGCCGGTTTCGCGGCCAATCTCGATGTGAGCGACGCCATGGTTCACGGGCACGAGTGGAATGTGAAGGAAGGCGGAGAGGGAAGCAGCCGCCGCGTAGCCAAGGCGGAGCGAGTGACCGATGCCGGGGCCTTGCGAGTACGCGACAGCGTCAAGGTCGCGGAGTTGCACGCGGGCTTGCGCGAGGGATTGCTCGAGGACGCTGCGGTACGCGTTTGCGTGGTGTTCGGCGAGCTTGCGGGGAATAAAGCCTTCGCGCGTGGAAGGGAATTTGTCGAGCGTGTTGCTGCGGATGCTGATAGGTTCGCCCGCATGCTCGTGCTGCACGACGCTGACGCCGAGCGTGTGGGCGGTGGACTCTATACCTAAAACCAGCATCACGGATTCCGCGTGCCTTAAGGCGGACGGGGGCTTTAATGTTTTAGGTGAGCGAGTAAATAGCGAGGAGACTGTACGCGTTGAAGGCCGCGTGCGCGAGCACGACGGGGCCTAAATCGCCGTGTTTTCGAACGTACCAACCCCAGAGCAAGGAGGCGGAGAGGGCGGCCGCGACTTCCGCCACGCTGCCGTATCCCCAGTGCAAGGCGGCGAAAAGCAGAGAGGCCAACACAACGCCGATGATTTTTTGCGCGTAACCTCGAAAGAAGAGTTCCTCGGCGAGGGGGGCGAGGGTGACGGCGAGCACCAGGGAGAGCGCGGGCTGTCGCCGAATGACTGCGGCCACGTTTTGTGTGTCCGCGAGCCCGAGGAACGAGAGGATGACGTTCTCGACGATGAGGAGGGCGAAGGCGCCCGCGAAGAGTAGCACGCCGTGCGTGAGAGTTTGCTTGCTCGGCATTCGAAGCGAGAGGCGTTGGAGGTACTCCTTTCCGCGGTGGCCTTCAAGATAAGGGAGGAGGAGAGCGACCGCCAAAAGGAGGAGTGTGAACGCTAGCGGCGTAGGGACTTGCAGCAAAAGCGCGAGCAGTGCGACGAATGGGAGCGGCATCGCTAGAGCGTAGGTGGTGTGGAGAGAAAAAGGGAGCGGGGAAGCCGTTTGCTTACGCCGTCTTCATTTCCGTGTAGTGGCACTTGCCGCACGCGTAGCGGTTCTTGTGGTCGGCAAGCTTAAAACCGGAACCACACTTGGGGCAGTTCTTGCCCGCCTTGTACGCTTTCGTGATGCGTTGTTTCTTTTTTTCAGCCATGAGGATGATTCACCGTAACGTTGGAATCGGTTCGACGAAGGGGTCTAGCCTTTCTTGACTTTCTTCTTCGGTTCTTCGCGCTTGAACTTGTAGCCCGGCTCGACGGCTTTCGCCTTGTCCGCTGAAGGGTAGACGCGCGCCGCGACGGTGGCGGTCTGCGCGCCGAAGTCCTGCTCGACTTTGTCGATGACGACGCAGTCCACGCCGCAGGCTTTGAGTTTCGCGATTTCAGTGCGCAAGTCTTTGCGGTTCGGCGTGGCTTGGAAACCCTGCACGCGCGCTTCGAGCTCGGTGCGGCCGAAGAGTTTGTTTTCCTTCTCCTGCGTGATTTGAACATTCATGTCGGGTGAGTCAACTCCATTCAAACAAAAAAGTGAAACGAATTGTGAACGGTTTACTTGATTTTGAGGGCGTACTTGCCGGCCGTTTTGGCGCCGATTTTTTCGGCGACCTCAGAACCCTCGACGTTTTCGATGTAAATCACGCCTTCCCACTTTTTGGTGAGGTCGGTTCCTTGGCAGAGAGGGCACACGTCGCCCGTCACGATGGCGCGGCACGTTCGGCACGCTTTTTCGACCATTTCAATTCAACTCAAAGGAATCTGAAAATCTTTTTTCGACTCACTTGCCTTGTTTTCCGAGGCCGTCGGGGCGCATGGTGAGCGAGATTTTGGAGGCGGGAATCGTTTCTTTCAGCGACACGGTCGCGACTTTGGCTTTCACGGTGTCGGCTTTCTTGAGGGTTTTTTTGCCTTGTTTGGAGATGAGGAGGAGGTTCTTTTTGTCGAACGTCATGTAGTCGTTCATGACCTGTGAGACGTGCACGAGGCCGTCGATGGGGCCGAGGCGAACGAACGCGCCGAACTCGATGATTTCGCTCACTTCGCCGAGCACGATTTCGTTCACTTCCGGCACGAACACGAGGGCGTCGACTTGCACGTCGAAGTACGCGGCGCCGTCGCCCGGAATGATTTTGCCTTTCGAGAGAATCTTAGCGTTCTGCAGCAGTACCACGATGCCGAGGTTTTTCACGACGGTGCGCGCGTACTGCTCGCGCAGCATGGTGAGGGCGGCTTGCGCCATTTTTTCGCCAAAAAGGCTCGGCGGGACGCGGACGCTTTCTTGGAGAGTCACGATCTTGTACATGAGGACAAAAGGCACCTTAGGCTTTGCAAACCCGCAAAAACTCGCACTCCCAAACCCCGCGAATAGGGGGTTTAAGTCGCGCACTTTATTGTGCCCCCCGAGGTTAAAAAAGCCTCCTTTTTCGCGGGCGCGTGCTAGGGCGCGAAAAACAAAAAAGAAGAGAGAAAAAGAAGGGAGCGGGGGGCGTTACAGCCCCCCCTAAACTTCGAAGGCTTAGCCTTGGCAGGTGTCCACGTAGGGCAGCGCGCCCGTGAAGTTATACACGTTGCCGTTCGTGTCCGCGTACGTAAACGAGATGGTGCTCGAGAACGTGGAGCCTTGCGTGCAGCCCGAATACGTGGCGCTCACGGTCTTGGTCTGCCCGCTGCTGAGGAGGCCGCCGAAGCCCGACGAGTTCGTGATGCCGGCAATGCTTCGGATGGTGACTTTGAAGTTCTTGTTGTTGCGCACCGTCAACTGACCGGTCGTGCTGTGCGGGATAGTGATGGGAACAATGCCGATGTCGGCTTCCTGCCAGTAGGATTGGGATTGGCGGGAGTCGATGCCCGCGGTAAGTTGCGGAAAGCCTCCTAGGATTCCGACCACGACGAGTGCAATGATGAGCACCACGGCTAAGATGACGAGGTACTCGACCGCGGCTTGGCCGCGGCGTTCGGGTAACAGATTCTTCCAATTCATAAATTTAGTCCTCCGTTCTACGCGAGGGAGTTGAGTGCTAGAAGCCATGTTTTTTCGCCTTTAAAACCTTCCTTTTTGTTTAAGCCGCCTCCGAGCGACTGGTTTGAAAGGGGGTGAAGGCGTTCAGGCGGGAGTCGTGGTGAGGAAGGGTTGCGCGAGGGTTTTCAGGCCGCCGCTACACGAGTCGAGGAAAGCTTGACTTTGCAAATACGCAGGGTTGGTGAGTTTGGCGGCGTCCGCGGGTTGGATGACGCACGTCATGTCTTGACTGAGCAGGACGGGGAGCAACGGCTTGGCTTTCTCGTACTCGGCTTGAAGCTGGGGAGACAATTTGGTTTCGTCAATAGAAACGATTTTCGCGTTCACGCTACACGCCCCGCTGCTCGGACTGGTTTGGAGGCGAACGCGGACACCATTGAGTTCCTGTTCGAGAGTAGCGGTTTGACAGCCATTTTGGACGGCTTGCTGCAGGCAGGACGCGTCCTTGCACGCGGTGGGGGCGAGCGTTGGAGTAGACACAGCGGAGGCGGCTGCGTGCGGGGTGAGCAACCACCACGCCGCGAGACCCGCAAGGGCGAAAAGGAGGACTGCAAGGGTGATGAAGAGCGAGAAGCCGCGGCGCGAGAGGAGAGTCATTTAGGTGTGCACGACGAAGCGGAGGACGTAGTCGCGTAAGAAAAAGTAGGCAGCGAGGCTACCAATGAGGATGAAGGGCGTGTAGCGCAAGCCACTAATCAAGCGGCCTTCGCGAATGGTGCCAATAAGCATGGCGGCGAGGACGGCGGTCACCGTGATGACGAGCAGCGACGTGTCGGAAACGAATTGGGTAGTGAACGGGACGCTGAGGAGGGAGCCGAACTGGCTGGAGGTGTGAAGGATCGTGCGGGAACCGATTTTCGTGATGAGGGCGGTAAACTGGTACGAGATGCCGAGGAGTAACGGCGTGCCGAGGATGACGGTAAAGAGAATGAAGAGAACGTAGAGACTCGTGCTGTTGTCGAGTTCTTGCTTGAGGGCTTGGTTTTCGCGAATGTCGGTGGCGAGGCCTTCGAGGAGTTTAGGGAGGTTACCGCCGCCTTTGAGTGACGCCGCGATAAGCGCGATGCTGCGCTGAAACACTGGGGAGGGAATGGCGTCACCCATGTGATTGAGGGCGTCCATAAAACTCGCCGTCCCCATGGCTTTGCTGGTGGCGACCTTGATTTCCTCTTCAAGGGGGCCGAATTCGGGGCGCGCGGCGCCACGCAGCGCGGCGACAGGCGTCATGCCGCTACGCATATTGGCTGCCATGATTTGGAACGCGTCAGGGATGACGCGTTCGAGCTTGTTTTTGCGGTCGTCGACGCGGGAGGCGACCCACGTGTTGATGCTTAAGATGGTGAGGAGGTAAAACCCAGCGATGAGCGCGATGAGAAGGAGAATGTTGGAGAAACGCAACACCACCCAACTAAACAGGGCGAGGGCGAGCGCGTAGAGAGTCGTGACGGTGGCGAGACCGCCCACCCACTCGTACGGGTCGTTCGCCATGCCGGCGCGGCGGAGTTGCTTGGCGTAGTCGTGGCTGAGGCGGCCGAAGAGTTCACGCCCCACCGATGCGTAGAAGTCGTTCGTCATGGTTTAGGAGGTTTTAGGCCGTGGTTTTAGAAGTGGATGGCGGGGCGGCGGTTCTTGACGTAGCCAATGATGGCGATTTGTGCGGCGAAGCAGATGGCGAGGAGGGTGAGGAAGACGGCTTCGTTGACTTTAATGCCGCCGAACGAGCTCACGACGACGAGGACGGTGCTGCCAAGGCCAGGGACGGCGATGGCGACGAGGAGGTAGATGAGAGCGAAGAGATTGAGTTCGTTGCCGAACGTTTTGATTTGCGTGATTTGTTGGGCTTTGAGGACCTCAATCATGCTTTGCAGCGCGTTTTCGAGGGTGGCGCCGCTACGGAGCGCGGTGATGAGTTGCCAAATCGCGCGCCGCAACAACTCGGATTCAGTGCGGTTCGCGAGTTTTTCGAGGGCGCGGTCTTCCGCTTCGCCCGCGTTGATGTCTTTGACGCCCGCCGCGAATTCCTCGGAGACGAGGCCGTAGCCGCTGTTCGAAATGTTGACGAGGGCTTTGAAGAGGGAGAGGCCGGAGCCGACTTGGAGTTGGAGGTCCTTGAGAGCGTACATGAGGTCTTTGTCGATGAGGGCGGCTTGCTGGCGCGCGTAAATGACGGGCTCGAACGCAAAGTAAAGCAAGAAGACAGCGAAAAAGAAGAAGCCCGCGAGAACGGCTGGCGCAAGAGAGAACAAAAACGGAAGGGCCGTGGCGGCGCTCGGGGCGATGGTGAGTGCTTTGAGTGGCGTGTGGCCGAGCGCGATGAGGAGCAGGCTGAGGAGGACAAAAGAGGTAAGGCTCCACGCGATGGCGTTAATGATGGAGCGCGCGGCGTACGCGAGCGCGTCTTCGCCGAGGTTGACGAGGGAGGCGTGCAGGATGGGGAAGGCGCGCAAAAAGCGCTGCCCCAGGCCTTTGAAGCGGATCGCGACGCGCTTACTGACGAATTCGGGGACGATGAAGAAGATGGGTTTGAGCATGGCCGGGGCGAGTCCGTGCGTTGATTGATTAAATGACGCGGTCGGGTTTTTCGTTGCGTTCGGCGGCTTTGAGGATGGCGGCGGGGTCCTTGTAGTACGCCTTCATGGTGTCGCCCACGTTCTCAATGTTGGAGAGGTTGTTTAGCAGCATCCATTGCAAGATGGCTTTTTTGTGGGCGAGTTCTTCATTGATTTCGTTGAGGGTCAGACCCGTGTGGAGGTTGAGTTCACTGTACATGCGGTTGCTTTCCGCGACTTTTTCGAACGTGTCGGTGCGCGGCTTCCACTTAAAGAGCGTGTTGAGGGCGACCTGCATTTCGCCGCCGATGCCGGGCAGAATTTCGGCGACTTCGAAGGTGCGGCGGATGCCGCGGCGGCGGTCGCGGAATTGCGTCACGATAAGGTGAAGGCTTTCGAGCTCGGTTTCCGGAATTTCAATAGGGGGCTGCGTGAGGCGGCGCAAGACTTGTTGCGCGGAGTCCGCGTGCAGCGTCGAGTAGACCGAGTGCCCGGTATGCATGGCTTCGAAGAGGACTTCAGCTTCGTTGCGTCGGCGCACTTCGCCCACCAGGATCCGGTCGGGTCGCATACGCAAGGAGGCGACGATGAGGTCGAGCATGTCGACGCCGCCGCGGCCTTCGGGGTTGGGGGAGCGCGTGACAAGGGGCACCCAGTTCCATTGCAGATAACCCGGGAGTTGGAGTTCGCGGGTTTCCTCGACGGTGATGATGCGCTGCGAGGGCGGGATGAAGGCGGCGAGCGTGTTAAGGGCGCTCGTTTTGCCGCTCGCGGTACCGCCACTCACCAGGATGTTCATTTCATACTGCATGCCGAGCCAAAGCAGTGCGGCAATGTCCACACTCATCGTGTTGAGGGTGGGGGCGATGAAGTCGATGACGGTCCAAGGTTCGCGCGCGAAGCGGCGGATGGAGAGCGTGTTGCCGCTCGAACTGATGGGGAAGAGAGTAGCGGTGACGCGGTCGCCGGTGAGCAGCGGCGCGTCCATGATTGGGTTGGTGAGCGTGATGTCGCGCCCGGCTTTGCGGCCGATTTGGGCGGCGGTGTTGTAGATTTCTTCCTCGCTGTTGAATCGCAGCGAGGTCTTGAGCCACCCGAATTTTTTGTGGTACACCGAAACGGGTTCGGTGGCGGTATTGACCGCGATTTCTTCGAGATTGTCGTCACTCATGAGGAGTTCGAGATCGCCGAGGCCGTACATTTTGTGGAGTAGGACGCCGGAGAGGACGACGAGTTCGTTGGCGGGCAGGGCGGGGAGGGCGTCCACGATGGCGGCGCGACCGGCGGCGTGGAAGCGGTCGCGCAAGCCGGCGAGTTTTTTGGGGTCCGTGATTTCTTCGGTGAGAACGGGGACTTCGCGGGAGAGTTTTTCGCGCAAGTACTCGAGAAAGACTTCGGTGTAGGGGCAGACGCGCGCGATTTGGATGTCGTAAATGGGGCGGGCTTCGCGCTGCACGTTCCACACTTCGACGCGGGCGGGTACGCCGCTCGCGTTGAGCAAATAGGAGACGAGGAGGGCGTCGCCGGCAACGCCACTGGGCGCGGGGGCGGGGAGGACGTGCTTGAGTTGGACAGCGGGATGTGTGAAGATGTTGAGGGGGTACTTGATTTCGCAGACTTCTTGTTCCTCCATGACGCGCGCGATGGTTTCGGCTTGCTCGGGCGTCGTCTTGGCGACGCGCGCGAGGGCCTCAATCGCGAGCGGGACGCCGCTGAGTTCGAGGGCGTAAAACATCCGCGTGATGACGGTGGGAACGATGCCTTTCTCGCTTTTGAGGCGTTCCTCAATGCGTTCCACGACGCCAGGGGGAAGTTCGCCGGCCCGCACCTCGACTTTGGGGAGGCGGCGTTCAACGTGCGCGGGGTGAGATTCGGGGTGGGGTGCACCGTGTTCGACGGGACGGTGGGGAGTGATTGTGTGCGCGGGCGGTAGAGGGTGTGCCGGTTTCTCGTGTTCTTTTGTTTCCATCTTTTCTTTGCGTTCCTCGTGTTCGGCGCGGGGAAGCGCGTGAAGAGCGGCGGAGGGAGGTGCGGGGTGGTGCGCGGTTTTTGGTTTGCGAGTCTTCGGCATAACGATTTTTCGCCTGATTGAGGGAACGCGTAGCGGGCAAGGGCGTTAGGCGGGCGGGCTTTAAACTTATTCGTGACTTGGGGGGGCGTCAGGCGGTGAGGACGGGGAGACTCGTCACGGTGCGGTTGTTGACGGTGGCGCTCACCGGGAGGGTGGCGCTAACACCGCGAGTACCGTTGAGGCTCGTCGTCCAGTTAAGAGTCAGGGAGAGAGACGCATTGACGGACGCGTTCGCGAACGGGTTGCCGAACGCGTCTTGGGAGACGTTGAGCGTGAACGTCGAGTTGGAGGGGAATTGAATTCGCAGGCTCGAACCGCTGGCAGAAGTGAGGCTCGCGCACGGAGACGAGGTGCCCGCGCCCGCGACGGTGACTGACTGCGACGAAGCGTCCGTCAAGCCGCCGAGATAGACGCGGAGCGTGCCGGCGGGGCAGGGATTCGCGTTCGTCCACGTTCCACTCAGCACGCTCGCGTTGCACACACTATTTGGAGCTTGGCAGGAAACGTTGAAGGTGCCGGAGAGGTTGAGGGAGAGAACACCGCTCGCGTTGCCGAGCAGCAGGGACGAGCGGTTGATGTCCGCGAAGGTTGCGGTGAGGGCGTCCGTGCGGGACATGAAATCAAAGCGTAGGACGGGGCGTACAAGCGAGGTAGCGTCAAAGGTGAGGTAACCAGCGACCTCACTGCTATTTTGGGCGTAACTCGTGTTGTAGGTTTGATTAAGTTGGCTGAGTTCGAGGCTTGGGTTGCCCAGCGACGTGGGGAGAAGCGTACCGAGCGTGATGTTCGTGGTCGCGTTCCCCGACGCGTCGCTGCCGCCCTTGCTGACGGCGAGTAAGTCTCGCACGCCGAGGAAGGACTGGAGGGAGGAAGAGAGCATGGCGAGGGCGCGGGCTTCGCGCCACGACGCGTCGCTGAGGAGTGCTTGGTCGGATTGCTGGCGCACGCTCTCCGCGTAAAAGGAGACAAAACCAATGTAGAGCGCGAAGATGAGGAGGAAGCTGACGGTGAAGATGAAGGCGCGCTTCACGGCAAACCCCCCGACGGGTTGCACACCGTGAGGCCGACGAGGAGGTCGGTCTGTGTGTTTCCCGAAGTTTGACTAAACACGCGATACGCTTGGGCGCGCGGGTTGCTGCCGCACGAACAACGCGCGCTGCGTATTAGGCATTGCTGATTGTTGACGTTGAGTTCGGCACACATGTTACTTGGCAGCGCTTCCATCGCAGTAAGAAGAGTTGACGGATTCGAACCTTGGCAGCCGAACACGGCGGCGCGCAGAGTGGCGTTCGCGTCCAAGGCGTCGAGAAAATCGCTCGCAATGCGCGCCCCCGTCGATGTGGCAGGCGCGGGAATGGCGGTTAGGATTTGCAGCAGGCCGAGCACGATGAGGCTGCTGACGAGGAGGGCGGCGAGCGCGTCGAGAGTGAAGAAGAACGCTCGGCGGCGTGAGGAGGAGGCGCGAACTGCGCTCTCGCGCCGTGACGGGTGGAGGTTTCGGGGAGCATTGCGTGAATTCATTGCGTAATCCACACGACGAGTTTGAGGCGCACGAGTTGGTTGTTGAGGATCGCGTTACGTTCCCCGACAGCGCTTTCGTTCGCGGTCGGAGCAGTTGCGTTGCTGCCTAGTACGAGGGAGCCGTTGAGGGCGTATACTCCAAAGGACTCGTTGAAGTTGGGGCGCTCGAGACCGAGACGGTTCGTGAAACAACCCGAATCGTTCGCGGCGTAGTCGGCGAGGCGGGCGAGTTTAGATGCGTCGAGTTCGCCACGGCGGCGCTGCGCGCCCAACGCGCTCACAGACGAGCAATTCAGCGAGGTCCAATTCGAAGGGTCGCCAGGCGAGTAGAGGAGGGCGTCAAGGGCGGTGTTTGCCGCGGTTTGGAGTTCAACCGTGTCTTCTCGCACGCCAACCGTGCGCTCGATTTGTTCCGCGAGCGAGGTGGGGAGGATGACGAGGAAGGTAAGGAGTAGCAGCGCGAGCGCGAGGTCGACAGCGAAGGTTTGTCCCCTCATGCAAACGTCAGGCTCCCGTTTGTGTTCGTGATGTTGACGGTGCCGCCCGGCGTGAGGTTGCCGGACGCCCGGGTGGTGAGCAAGGGGCGCGAAACGAAACCGTTGCTCCACGCGACGTCGATGCGCGCCACGTCGGGCCCCGTCGCGTTCACCGTCACGTTCGCGGTGTACGGCTCGTTCGATTGCAACGCGGACGGCAGCGCGACGAGCGCGCCCGCCCCGCTTCCCGCCAGGAGTACGGCATTCGCGGAGTCCGCGACGAGTTCGGCGGTGTGCGTCGCGTCGAGGCGGTTCTGCGCTTCGCGCACGCCGGCTTGACGCGTCTCGAACGCCTGCATGAGGAAGAGGAAGATGACGAGGGCGACGACGATAGTTATGAGGAAATCCATGGAGAGTTGGCCGCGCCCCCCCGTCGCGGGGGCGCTGGGGCGCCGAATGAGGGGAGTCACGTTGAAGTCACGTAAAAGTTGACGTGGCACTCGAATTCGTACGGACCGTTTGGAGTGTACTTGATTCGGTATGAGTGGAAGTCGTTCGCGATGAGGGTGCTCGTGTTGACGGTGCTTTGGTAGGTGCCGCCCCCGTCTTCGGTGAAGGGCTGGACGGGTTCACTGCCGCCGTTCGAGACGCTGAAGCTGAGTTTGGACGAGTTCAAGCCCGTGACGGGCAGCCCCCCGAGACTCGTTACCGTCACGTACGCCGTCATGTTTTCGCCCCACTGGTACGCGATGCGGTTGCCTTGTAAGCCGGAGGTGCACGTCATGCCGGAAAGGTAGTTGCTGAACCCGGGCGCGTTCAAGATGCCGATCGGGAAGATGGCGCGACCGATGACGTTGTCCGCGAGTGCTCGAATCATCCACAGATCGATGCCTGCCTTCGGGGGCAGGGTGAATCTCGACGTGAAGACGCCGTTCGTTGTGGCGCCCGCCTGTACGGCGACGAGCGCGCCCGGCGTTGATGCGTTCGTTCCGTTGTAAAACTCGGCGCGAAACGTTGCGGGGTTGATGAGGTTGGAGGCGTTGTCGTACACGAAGGCTTTGTACCACACGACGCCGCACGCGTTGTACGCCGCCTTGTCCGTGGTTACGGTGGGTCCCGTCGTGACGCTGACGCCGATCGTGTTGTTCGACGGCACCGTGTTTAACGGCCCGGTCGCGTTGCCGCCGACCGTGTAGGTTCCCGTCGCGTTCGCCGTGACGTTGAAGACGAGCGTCGCGTTCCCGTTCGTCGAGATGTTGACGGTGTAGGAGGACGTGTTGCTCTGCAAGCCGGACGAGGTGGGGGTGAGGTTGGTGTTCGGCGTGCACGCCAAGCTGCCCGTGCAGTCGGTGGGCGTGACGAGCACGTTGTTGCAGGGTCCGCCGGATCCGCAGTAGACGGTGAGGCTGAGGAGGAAGGATTGGTTGACGTTCAGCGCTTGGTTGCTTGTGGGCGAGCTCACGGTCGCGTTTACGCGCGGTCCCGGCTGCACGGTGAACGTCGTGGTGGGGGTGGCGTTCCAGTTGCCGCTGGAGTCGTTGCTCCAGACGCGCCACGACACGGTGGTGCCGGCTGGGACGCTGTTGTTCGTCCACGTGAAGTTCGAGTACGCGCTGGCGCCGCTGAGGGTGAGGGGGGAGCCGTACGTGCCGCTCGTCTTGTTTTGAGGGACGCCGCTCTCGTTGGTTTCGAGGACGGCGCCGCTGAGCGCCACGTTGTCCGTCCAAAAAACGCTTAACGCGACGGACTGGCTTTCGCTTGGCGTCGACGTGTTTTGCGTCACTTGCGAGTATTGGGGCGGAGTCGTGTCCGAGGGGGGCGCGACTTGGTCGAGGTTTACGTTGCTGTTCGCGGTGGCGGTGTCCCAGGAGTGGATGATGGCGTGCGCGTTTGACGTGTCCGAGTTGAAGCCGTAAAGGTTGACGCGCAACCGGCTGCCGACCGTGAGGGTGTAGTTCGCGGCGGGGGTGCAGCTCGCCGTTAGGTTCTGGTTGTTCGCGCTCGTGATGAGTTGCCCGCTGGTTCCGGTTGGGGTGCGGCAAATCTGGTTTTCCGTTCCGTTCGCGTACCGCTCGACCAACTGCCAGTTGAGGTATACGAAGTTTTCGTCTTGACCGCTTTGCTCGGCGTTGAAAGTGCCTTTGAATGTGACGGGCGTGTTCGTGATTAGGAGTGCGGAGGCTTCGCTCACGTCTTTGGTGAAGTTCCACGCTTCGGAGGTGGCGGAGGCGGGAAAGGTTGCGGTTGAGGTTTGCAGTGTGCCGAGGGGGAGACTCGTGTTCAGCACGCCCGTTGTCGCGAGGCTGGCGTTGTATGCGCCGTGCTCATAGTACGTCGTGCTCGTCGCCGCGCCGAAGAACGCGAATGTCACGAGTAGCGCCAAGGCGAGGAGGGGCGCGCGGGCGGGGCTCGTTTGTTTGTTCATTTGATTTTGCAGGCGGTTTTCGTCCTTCACTCATACTGGGCACGCGTTCACCGTGAACGCGGTTGTGGCCGCGCTAATCCCGTTCGTCACACTAACCCCGTAGCCCGCGGCGGCCGCGTAGCCGGCGGGGTTGAAGACGACGAGAAAGTTTCCCGTCGAGTTGACGGGCACCGAAGTGTTGGACGAGATGACGGTGTTGTTCGGGTAGAGGAACGTGACGGTTACCGTGGAGGACGGGGGCCAACCTCCGCCCGTGACGCTTACCGCGTCCGGCGCGGGGAAGATGAACCGTCTCGAGCCGTACGTCGAGTCGTTGTACGCGTTCACGACGACTTCGGAAACATTTGACGCGCCGCCCCCACCCGTTGTGCCGCTCGTGAGCACGGTCGCGGACAGCTGAGCGGTGGTCGAGTTGCCGTCGCTCGCGTTCGCCGTCAGGGAGCCCACGTAGTTGCCGAGCGCGTTGGCGCTCGTTGTGAAGTTGATTTGCGCCGTGCTTGCGCTGAGGGCGGGGACGGTGAGTGTCGTCGTGGTTCCGTCACCCACAAAATTCGCGGTGATTCCACTGGTTTGGTTCCAGTTAATGGCGAGCGTGACGGGGAGAGAGGTATTGAGGAGGTTGGTGACGGTAAGGGTCTGTGTGCTCGAATTTGTGCCTGGGTAGGATAAGAGCGCGTACACGACGGGGGGGTCGATGCTGAAACTCGTCGCTGGCGTCGCGGGCGAGACTTGTGTGATGCTCACGCAGGTCGGCGTGGATTCGACGAGGAACTCGAACTGTCCCCCTTGTTGCGGGATTTGGTTCGTGCAGCAAAAACTGCGGCGCGCCTGCGCGTTGCTTTCTGTGTCGCCGAGCGCGGTGCTGTACCCCACGCTTGCCGTGTTTGTGCAGTTCGCGTACGCGTAATTCGTTGCGTCGGGCAGCGTGATGAAGAGGCGTTGCCGCGCCCCGATGCCTTGCCCGCTCACGGCGTCCGAGGTCTGTACGAAGTCTTGGGCGGCGGTGTGTGCCTGCGAGGCGGCGAGGCCGGACTGCGTTCCGATGTATTGCGTTTGGGTGGTGGCGAAGACGATGGCGAGGAGGATGAGGGCGAGGCCAGCGACGACGAGGAGTTCGAGGCTTCCCTGGCCGAGGCGAGTTGAGTGGGGGCGGAGGTTCTGTTGCATGTCGACCAAGGTCGTTGTTGAAATGTTTGTTGTTAAACGGTTGGGTCGAAGGGGGGGTGGTGTTATTCGCGGCTTTTTTGGTGCGCGTGGTCGGGTTTGACTTCGAGGCCGTGGTGGCCGAACTCGAGGTCGTGGAGGGTAAGGGAGTGTTTGGTGCCTTTGAGTTCGATGATTTCGAGTTCGCGTTTGCGTCCCTCGCCTTCGCGTTGGTTGTATAGGTATAGGATGCCGTCCGCGAGGTATTCGAGGCCGAAGCGGTCGTGTGGCTCGCCGCGCGCATCCATGGTGCCCTCGCTAACGAGCAGGCTGGTGAGGCCCCACTTTTTGAGGGATTCGGCGAGTTTGATGAGGGAGAGTCGCATCTTGTACTCGTTGTCGAAGAGGAGCGCGATGCTGCTCGCGGAATCGATGACGAGGCGGCGCGCCTCGATGTCGTCCACTGTGTCGCGCAGCAAACCGCCTTGCTCGACGAATTGCTCGATTTCGTGCGGCGCGTACTCGAAAATCACGATTTTTTTATCGTTCACGAGACCTTCGAGGTCCCAGCCGTAGCGTGCCGCGTGTTTGAATAAGTCCTCGCTGCGCTCCTCGAACGTTATAAGGATGCCGTTCTCGCCCGCCTTCGCGCCGTTGATGAGGTACTGTAAGCCAAGCGTGGTTTTTCCGCTCCCGGGATCCCCCGTCACGAGCACCACGCTTTCCCGTTCAAATCCTTTTTCGATGAGAGCGTCGAGACCCGGCACCCCGCTCGAAACGCGTTCTGCTAAGCGACCTTTTTTGCCTTTGCCGACTTTCGTGGGTGCAACGAGGATTCGCCGCGCCACCACTACGGCGGGAGGGAGAACCTTGCGCGAGACAATCGCTTCGGGTTGCGCTTGCTGCCCAGCTTGGGAGAGTGAGAGGAAGGGAATTCTTTCCTCGCCCGCCGCCACGGGCGCGGGTTCGGGGCGAACTGTTCTCTCGACGGGCTCGGGTTTGGTTTTTGGGAGAACGAATTGAATCGGCTTGAACGTCGCGGGCGCCGGTTTTCCCTTTTTCTCTTTCGCGGCCTGTTGAGCTTTCTCTTTTTCAGCCTTCTCTTTTTGGGCTTTCTCGATTTTTTCTCGCCGCGCGTTGTCGGCCTTTTCTTTCTTTTTCTTTTCAGACGCCGGCTTGGCGGGGAGGGGCGCCGTTTTCTTCGCGACTCCAAGCGCGGGTTTGGGAGCGGGAGTCACAGCGGGTTTAAGCGACTTGTCAGCGAGCTTGATTTGGGGGGTTGGGTGGGGCGCCCCGAAAATAGTGTTTTGCAAAAAGCCGCCAAGAGTGAAACCGCCCGCGCGTTCGGATACCTTTTTTCGAGTGTGAGTCGCCGCCGTTTTTTTCTCTTTCTTTTCGTTTTTTTTGCGCGGGTTCTTTTCAGGCTGTTTTTTGGCAGCGTGGATTTTAGGGGCGATGTTACGGGGCCTAATTTTTTTCGCGGCGGTCTTCGCTTTCTTAGGCATCGATGCGAATTCCCTCTGCGGTGAGCGGCGCGGAATTTCTATTCCATACCACTCGATACCCCTATTTAAACCGTTCAAAAATGCGCCCCTTGTTTTCTGGCGCGCCCGAATTCTCGCCGCCGCGCGCGTAGTGGAACTTAAAAAACGCGGGCGCCCTTCTCCTTGGCGTGGGCGTCGTTCTCGAACTCGCTAAAAACCGCTTCTCGTGCACTGATTTGGTGAGCGTGCAGGCGCTTGAGCGCAGCCATTTTGGCTCCCCGACGCCGGGCAAGCGCATCGCGCTCGACCTCGAGCCCGAGGAAGCCTTGTATCTCGTCGATGTGCGTAACGCGCAAGTGCAAGGCTCTGGCGGCAAACGGCTCTCCTTTAACGAGGCCGCCGCGCCCTTCGTGGGGGACGCCAAGTTTTTGGCGCGCTACTTCGCGTACCGCGACTGGCGCGACCGCGGCGTGGTGCCGCGCCCCGCGCGCGAAGCGCAAGGTCCTTACGGCCGCAGTCCCCTGGCTAAGTACCCCTCCCAGGATTATTCCGCACCCAAGCTCGCCGCGGACGCATTGTTTTTCGCGGACGACTTGATGAGCGTGGTGGGGGACGACGATGCGGGTCGCCGTCTCTACGAGGAGGACTGGTTCGGTCAGTACGGCACGTATAAGGCGAAAAAGCACGGCCGCTACTGCAAGCTCGACGCCTACGAAACCCTGTTCTTGCTCAATTACGGTAAGCTTTCCGCGAACGTGACGCCGAAACGACTGCTCGCAGTGGCGAAGAAACGGCGCCCGGATTTTGAGAGCTTGTACGCCGTATACGAGGATTGGCGCCTGCGCGGCTACGTCCTCAAAACCGGCTTTAAGTTCGGCACCCACTTTCGCCTCTACTTTCCCGGCGCGAAACCCACGCTCGAGGCGGGCGAGTGGATGCACTCGCAGCACGTCATCCACGTCTTTCCGCGCGAAAGCAAACTCCTCATCTCCGAGTGGGCGCGCGCGATTCGCGTCGCGCACGGCGTCCGCAAAACATTCATTCTCGCCATTCCCGGCCAGCGCAAGGAGGGTCGAGCTGAACTTGACTTTCTCCTCTACCACCGCGTGGGCGCCGACATTGAGACCCCCAAGAAGGGTTCGCCCGCCTTCGCGATGCTCGCGCTCAGCGAAGAGGAAGAAATCGGCGGCGAAGAACTCGCGCAAGCCATCGCGACCTCAAAAAAGCTCGGCCTCGACTTGTTGCTCGCCATCGTGGACCGTGAAACCGCCGTCACGTACTACCGCGTCAAGCGCGTTGAACTCCCCAAAAGCAAGTACGAGTACTACGAAATCGAGTGGACGCAGCCCTAGCGTTCCCGCCCGCTTCGCGCTCACAATTATTTGAGGTGTTTTCCCAATGGCCGTCAAACTCTCCGCCGAAACCCACCCCCTCGATCACGTGAAAGCGCCTGCGCTCGCCCTCCTCGAGTTCGAAGGCGAAAAACCAAGCCCCGGGCTACACGCCCTCGACCAAAAGCTCGGCGGCGAGTACACGCGCGCCGTTTCCGCGGGCGAATTCAAAGCCAAAGTCGGCGAACTCTTCGCCGCGCGCTCCAACTCCCGCTTCGCGGCCGACAAACTCCTCGTTTTCGGCGCCGGCAAACGCGACGCCTACACCCTCGACGCCCTCTACGATTACGCGGCCCGCGCGGCGCGCGCCGCACAGGAACGACAGTGCGAGCAAGCCGCAGTTGCCGTCCTCGTTCCCGCAGGCGCGACCGCCTCGCAAGCGGGACGCGCCGCCGCCCTCGCCGCCTCGCTCGGCTTGTACGCGTTCGAAAAATACCTCACAGACGAAGAACGCAAAAAGAAGCCCAAGTGCTCAAGCGTGCGCTTCGTCGTCGAGCCCGCCGCGCTCAACGGCTTTGAGACCGGCATGTGGGAAGGCGAACGCCTCGCCCTCGCCACTAACTTCGCGCGCGAAATCGGCAACGAGCCCGCCAACATTGCTTCTCCCGAGTGGGTGGCGGTGCAAGCCCAACGCGTCGCGAAAGAAAACGGCCTCGCCTCCAAAGTCTGGGGCAAAAAAGAGCTTGAAGCGCACGCGTACGGCGCCCTCCTCTCGGTTTCGAGTGGGAGCGCGCGAGAGCCCCGCCTCGTCACCCTCGAGTACGTGGTCGACAAGAAAGTCCCGTGGGTGGCCATCGTCGGTAAAGGCATCACGTTCGATTCGGGGGGCATCAGCATCAAGCCGTCCGCCGATATGGACAAGATGAAGTATGACAAGAGCGGCGCGTGCGCGGTATTAGGCGCGATGAGCGCGCTCAAGCAACTCGGCGTGAAGGTTAACGTCGTCGGAATCATGGCGCTCACGGACAACATGCCGAGCGGTTCAGCGTCCAAGCCGGGTGACATCGTCAAAAGCGCGAGCGGCAAAACGATTGAAGTCCTTAACACGGACGCGGAAGGGCGCATGGTGCTCGCGGACGCGATTCACCACGCCTTGCAATACAAACCCAAAGCAATCATTGACGCCGCCACACTCACGGGCGCGTGCACTGTCGCTCTCGGCGACTACGCGGCCGGTCTCCTCTCCAACAACGCCGAACTTACCGCCCAAGTCAAAGCCGGGGCGTCAGACGTATTCGAGCGCGTGTGGGAACTCCCCCTCGCCAAAGACCACGACGAACTCATCAAGGGAACATTCGGAGACGTAAAAAACATCGCGCCACCCGACTCCGGGGCGGGCGCCTCCACGGGTGCCGCCTTCATCAAGCAATTCGTCGGCGACACGCCCTGGGTGCACCTCGACATCGCGGGAACCGCCTGGGTGAGCAAACCCAAACCCGTGCTTTCCCTCGGGCAAACCGGTGCCGCCACGCGCATCTTCCTCGGCTACCTGATGGAGCTCAATGCTTCGAGGAAATAGTTTTTGGGCGACGGTTCAACGTTTACCCGCACGTGCGGCTTTTTGCTTTCGTTCCCTTTCTCTCTTGGCGGTCTTCGCCGCCATTTGCCGCAGTTTCGGAGTCAAGCCAAGGATGTCCATGAATTTGTTGTACGCCTTTTTGTGGTACTCATTTCGATCGAACCCGTTCTGCATGATTTGCAGTGCGGCATTGAGATAGTAGGCGGGGCGGTAGGGGCGGTTCGATGTGAGGGCGTCAAAAGTATCGGCAACTTTCGTGATTGCGACCGCGTTCGGTTCGTCATCCGTTCCCCGCGCGGCTTCCGGAATCGCGTAGTGCGGCGAGTTATGAAAGAACACGGTATCGTGGAGGGATTTGAATTTCGAGCCACGCAGTCCCGCTGATTTGAGGAATTCCAACCCCGCCGGCATGTGTTCCGCCATCACGTAGTACTCTTCGGGCGTCAGCCCGCTTTTTTTGAAGAGGATTTTGTCGGGGGTGCGCAGTTTCCCGAGGTCGTGCAGCAGCAACCCCAAGCGCGCGCGGTAGCGATCGGCTTCGGAAAAACGCAACGCTTCCGCCACCGCGTTCCCGTACCCGAGCACGCGGAGCTCATGCGCCTTCGTTTCGGGGTCCTTACGGTCGAACCGATCGAACAGTTCGACGAGGCGCTTCACGCTCGGCTCGGAGAGCTCACGCCGCTTGCCGTCCATCCGAGGGCTGATGAGCACCATGAAGCGTTTGTCCCAGCTCGATGTCTTGCCGCGCGAGAGCCGCTGGAACTCGCTCAAGGGCAGCACCGCGTACAGGTTGTTGCGCGTCACGGTTTCAAGCGGTTCGGGTGCCCGCGGTTTGAGAATATAGCCGTACCGCATCCCGTAAAAGCGATTAATGTGCGCCTGCACTTCGGGTTCGAGGCTTCGACTCTCCGCGACCGCGCGATTGCGCAAATCCTCCTTTAGAATGTGGCGCGCGCTCGCGTCCTGAAACACGACGCGTCCCTTCGAGTTCACGATGAGAGCGCCGAGGCGGGCGTCGGGGTGCGTGAGGACGTGGCGGACGAGTTCCATGGAGGGTTTTCAAGCGAAAGAGATACTGCAAACTTAAAAAGCGTCAGGGTGCAGCACGCGCGCAAGGGCTTCGCACCCGGCGGCGAGGCGGGGACCCGGGCGGTTGAAGAGCGCGTCGTCCACCACGAACACTTTTTTCTCGCGCGCCGCGCGCAAAACCCCCCACCCTTTGCGGGCGAGTACGTTGCTGGCGTCCGCACGCTCCCCCGCGCCGCGTAACGCGAGCACGCACGCGTCTGGGTTGAAGATGAGTAGTTCCGCCAACCTTACTTCACGGTTCCCCTCGCCTTCGCGCAGCAGCGTTTCGCTGCCTGCGAACTCAGCCAGTTTTGGAACCCAGTTGCCAGCCGCGGACGGCGGCGTGTTCCATTCCTCCACGTAAACGCGGGCGCGCGGCAGTCCGCGCACGCGGGTCGCGACGGCGCCGAGGCCTTCGCCTAATCCTGCGACGAGGGCGCGCGCGTTTTCTTCCGTTCCCGTCAATTCGCCGACGCGGCGCAGGGTTTCGAACACTTGAGTAAGCGTCTGCGGTTCAAAGGTTTCGAGTTCCACGCCCGCGCGATCGAGTTCCGCCGATGTTTCGGGCGGCACGGGCGCGCTGGAGAGCGCGAGAGTAGGTTTGAGTTTCTTGAGTAGCGAGGCGTCGAGTGTTCCCGCGTTGACGCGCGGCTTAAAGCTCGCCGCCGCTGGGTAGTCGCAGTACGGCGTCACGCCCGTCACCTGTTCGTCGAGGCCGAGTGCGTACACGATTTCGGTGACGGCGGGAGAGAGGGAGAGGATTCGCTGCTCGCGCATAAAGTTATACGCCCCGAAAAAAACCGAAAAACGAAAGGGGTTGCACGCAGATGGGTTGAACGCGGAAGGTTGGCGTTAGGCTCGAAAAAAAGATAAACACTTCGCCCAGCGAATCGTTTTCAGCGATTCTTAGGGTTTCGCGCGTTTTTCACGCTCGAGGGCGTTCGCGGCGGCTTTGCGCGCCGTTTTCGCGGCGAGGAGCGCGCATTTTTCGCGCGCCGGATTCACCGTCACGCCGAGCAGGCGCAGCGCGTCCGCGTCTCGCAACGCTTCAACTTGGCGCAGCGTTTTTCCCTTCAACTGCTCCGTGAGCAGGGACGCAGCGGCCTGCGAGATCGCGCAACTGATGCCGTCGAATTTGGCTTGCGTGACGCGCCCCCCGCGCGCCGCGAGGGAGATTTCGAGAATGTCGCCGCAGAGCGGGTTGCTTTCCCGTGCCAAACCCGCTGGCTTGCTCGCGCGGCCCTTGTTGCGGGGGTGGCGGTAGTGCTCGAGGATTTGTTCCGAGTAAAAGTCCGACATGAAAATCAGGCGAACACTTTCGCGATTTTGGCGAGTTGCGCGGCGAACGCGTCCACGTCCGCCTTCGAGTTGTAAATGTAGAAGCTCGCGCGTGTGAGCGGTCCGCCCGCGAGGCTCTCGCACAGGGGCTGCGCGCACATAAACCCGCTGCGCACCGCGATGCCTTCCGCGTCGAGCAGCGTCGCGACGTCGTGCGGGTGAGCGCCTTTGAGGGAAAAGCTCACCACACCGCCGCGCGCGTTCAAGTCGCGCGGTCCATACGCCGTGACGCTCCCAATCATGTCGAGCTTGTCGAGCGCGTACTGAGTAAGCTCGATTTCGTGCTGGCGCACGCTCCCCAGGCTGAGCTTGTTAAGGTAATCGATGGCGGCGCCGAGCGCGATGCCGCCCGCCGCGTCTGGCGTGCCGGCCTCGAACTTCCACGGCAAGTCGTTCCACACCGCGTCGTGAGTGTGCACTTCCTTAATCATTTCGCCGCCGCGCAAAAACGGCTGCATTTCCTCCAAGCGCGCTTGCTTGCCGACCAGTGCCCCCGTCCCCGTCGGGGCGAGCATCTTGTGCCCCGAGAAGGCGAGAAAGTCTGCGTCGATGTCGCGGAAATTCACGGGCATGTGCGGAACGCTTTGCGCCGCGTCCACGACGAAGAGTGCGCCGCTGTCGTGCGTGATTTTGCCGAGTTCGCGCACGGGATTGATCGTGCCGAGCACGTTGCTTTGATGCGTGACGCTCACGATTTTGGTTTTTCGCGTGACGGCCGCCTTGAACGCGTCGAGGTCGAGCGTCCCGTCACTCTTTACCGGCACAAGGGTGAGCTTGACGCCACGCGCCTCAAAGCGCTGCCAAGGTACCAAATTCGAATGGTGTTCGAGTAGCGTCACGACGACTTCGTCACCTGAATGCAAGTGCTCGTCCCCCCAGGCGAGGGCGATCGCGTTGAGGGCCTCCGTCGCGTTGCGCATGAACGCGACCTCCGCGCGGCTTTTAGCGCCGACGAATTTCGCGACCTTGTCGTGCGCCTCCTCCCACGCGAGTGTCGCCTCGTGCGAGAGCGCGTACGCGCCGCGGTGCACGTTCGCGTTGAGTTCCTCGTAAAAGCGCCGCTGCGCGTCGAGAACTTGACGCGGCTTTTGCGTCGTGGCTGCGCTGTCAAGATAGACCAGCGGCTTACCGTTCTCGCGCCGCGTTTGCAACAGTGGAAAGTCGGCCTTGATTTTCTGGGAGTCAAACATGGTGGGAATCAACTCGCTGACGCGCCGCGTGTGCGGCCGCAATTTTTTGTTCGAGTAACTTGGGGACCTCGCCGTTCAAAAAACCCGCCGCCTCCTCCGGAATAGCGGAGCGAATGAAGCCGTCCACGACGAGGCGCTCCGCGCGAGCGAGCGGCAATCCGCGTGAGGCGAGGTAGAATAATTGGTCTGCATCGAGGCGACTCACGGCGGCTGCGTGTCCCGCCTTCACATCGTTCGTGTCGATGACGAGTGCGGGAATGCTGTCGCTGCGCACGCCGCGCGAGAGGTGCAGGACGCGGTCCGTCACATAAGTGTCCGCGCCGCGCGCGTTCTTCTCGATATGGGCACGGCCGCGGTAAAGCGATGAAGCGCCGTCTCGCAGGCACCCCTTCACCAAAACGCGGCTGCGCGTTCGTGGGGCTTGGTGGCGAAGGTTCGTTGACAAGTCGAATTGTTGTGTGCGGGTGCCGCAAAAAACAGATGCGTTCTCCATTAACGCACCTTCCCCATCGAGGAATTCGTCGTCCACCACGTGAGAGGCTTGGGCGCCGAATTCGGCGCGCACCATGTTCGCTTGCGCGCCCGTCGCCAAAATAAATTCAGCGTGCGAGGCGCGCACAGCGCCCGCGTCCAGGTTTTGCAGGGAGCGGTAAACCAGGCGCGCGCCGCGCGCCAGATGCAAGTCGGTTTGCGTTTCGAGGCGGCCGTTCGCGCAGCCTTCGAGGCGCTCGTCGAGCTCGAGGAAGGCACCCTCGCCGACATCGACTGTGTTGTGGAGTTCGAGGTTTTTGCGGGGGTGCAACGCCACGGTCAGGGACGCGCTCGCGCCCGGGCGGACGCGTACGGCAAATCCGTCGCGGCCGCTGACGGGTGCCATCACTTCAGCGTTGGAAGTGTGGATTTCGATTGCGTGCGGGACATCCCGCGTGTTCCTTTTCATGTTTGAGTGATGCGTGCGGCGTCAGCCGACGGCGCCCTCCATTTCGAGTTCGATGAGGCGGTTGAGTTCAGCCGCGTACTCCCCAGGAAGTTGGCGCGTGAAGGGCTCGATGAAGCCTTGGATGAGGAGTTGGCGGGCGCGCGCCGCACCAAAACCGCGCGAGCGCAAATAGAATAGTTTTTCGTCGTCGAGCTTGCTGACCGTGGCTTCGTGCGTGACGCGTACGTCCTCGCTGCCGATGCGCATGTCGGGCACGGTTTCGGATTTGCTGTCCTCATCCAAAATTAAGGCGTCACACACGACGCTGCTCTGGCTGTTCGCCGCGTTTGGGGCGACGGCGAGCAGGCCGCGGTACGTGATGCGGCCACCATCTTTGGAAATCGACTTGGAGACGATTTGGGAGGACGTGTTGGGGGCGAGGTGGTGGATTTTGGCGCCCGCGTCTTGCGTCTGCCCCTTGCCCGCGAACGCGATGGAGAGTACTTCCCCCCGCGCGCCTTCCTCGAGCAGCAGAATGCTCGGGTACTTCATTGTCGTCCGGCTGCCGACGTTTCCGTCAACCCATTGCACGGTCGCGTCGCGGTACGCTTTTGCGCGCTTGGTGACGAGGTTGTATACGTCGCTGCTCCAGTTCTGAATCGTGGTGTACCGCACACGCGCGCCGCGCATCGCGACGATTTCCACGACGGCCGCGTGCAGCGACTGCGCGGAGTACAGCGGGGCTGAACATCCCTCGATGTAGTGGACGCTGCTTCCGGGCTCGGCGAGGATGAGGGTGCGCTCGAATTGCCCGAGGTTTTTTGCGTTGATGCGGAAATACGCTTGAAGAGGAATTTCGACGCTCACGCCCGCGGGAACATGCACGAAGCTCCCCCCGCTCCAGCAGGCGGTGTTGAGGGCGGCGAACTTGTTGTCTCCCGCGCTCACCACGGAGCCGAAATACTTTTTGATGAGGTCCTCGTGCTCTTTCAGCGCTGCGTCCATCCCTAGGAACGAGACGCCTTGCGTCTCCAGGTTTTCTCGCAGGTTGTGGTACACGGTTTCGCTGTCGTATTGCGCCCCCACGCCCGCGAGGAGTTCGCGTTCCGCTTGCGGGATGCCGAGGCGCTCGAACGTCTGCTTGATGCGGGGCGGCACATCGCTCCACGAGCGCTCCGTTTTGTTGCTCGGCTTCGCGTAATAGTGAATGTCGTCAAAGTCGATGCCGTCCAAGTCCGGCCCCCAGACGGGAAGCGGTTTTTCGTTGAAGAACTTCAATCCTTCGAGGCGGTGCTGCAGCATCCACGCGGGCTCGTTTTTGAGGCGCGAAATTTCCCGTACCACACCTTCGCTCAAACCGGGGGCGAGTTTGACGAGGTTGCGCTCCGCGTCGTGGAACCCGTACCGGTAGCCGCCGGAGAGTTTTCGCTTGATGGAGGCGCGAGTCACGAGTTTAGTATCCGACCGATTAGGGCGCGACGTTCAACGGCACGGGCGCGATGCCTGCGTACCCTTTGCGTTCGATTTCGTCCGCGAGCTCGGGTCCGCCGTTGCGCACCACGCGTCCCCCCACCATGATGTGAACGAATTGCGGGTGCAGGTAGTGGAGGATGCGTTGGTAGTGCGTGATGAGGAGTAGTCCCGTTCCCGCGTCTTGGGCTGCGCGGCGCGTCCCTTCGCTCACCGTTTTGAGGGAGTCTACGTCTAGTCCTGAATCCGTTTCGTCGAGGATGGCGATGCGGGGTCGCAGCACAGCGAGCTGCAGTACTTCGGTGCGTTTTTTCTCCCCGCCGCTGAAACCTTCGTTGAGGGCTCGGTCCATAAATGTTTGAGGGATGCCGAGTTCGTGCATGTG
>JBBILJ010000003.1:27892-33419 GCA_037444945.1 Microcaldota archaeon
TTCGCGTAACTCGAGCACCGAGACGCGTTGCGCGGCGGGTTGCGTTTCGTTGAAGGCTTCGCGCAGCACGCTCGCCACGCTCACTCCGGGGATTTCGACGGGGTACTGAAAGGAGAGGAAGAGGCCGAGGTGCGAGCGCTCCTCCACTGGCAGGCAGAGAATACTTTTCCCGTTCCACCGCACGTCCCCGGCTTCGACGCGGTAGCCAGGGTGCCCCATCAAGATGGCAGCGAGCGTGCTTTTGCCGCTCCCGTTCGGTCCCATGAGGGCGTGGATTTCGCCGGAGCTCACCGTTAAGTCGACGCCGCGCAAAATCTCCTTACCGTCCGCAGAGGCGCGCAAGCCGCGCACCTCGAGAACGGCTCGCGTCTGGGTTTTGGCCTTCGAAACACTTGAATTTGTTTTCATGAGTATCAATGCCTGCTTGCCGTCGGGGCGTCGCGCTCGCGCCAGCACGACACGAGGCGCGCCGCTTCGCGGTCCAGCGAGTAGAGCGCCACGCGCACGCCGCGCTGCATTTGTTCGCGCCGCTTTACGAATCCGGCGGCTTGGAGTTCCTTCAGACGCTGCGAGAGCACGCTCTGCGTGATGCCGCCCAGACGGCGCTTGAGTTCATTGAACGAAACCCCCTTAACCCCCGCGACGGAGTTGCCGAGCGCGTCCAGCACGCGCAGTGCCCATTTTTTTTCGAGCAGCTGCACGCTGCCCAGCACGGGGCACGCGAACCCCGCACATGTCGAGCGCACGCTCGCCAGTTTGAGTGACCGTTTTCTCGGGTGTCGCTTGGGGGGGCTCGCCATGCGGGTTCCCTCTGCCGAACGCGGAGTAGTATTAAATTACTACTTACTTTGGCTCGCGCTCGCCTTTAAACCCTTTGTCCCCCCTGGAGCTCGTTACTTTTTCTTGGCGGCGAGGTACGCGTCCCAGTCGGCGAGAAATGTTTTCAGACCCGCGTCGGTGAGGGAGTGCTTGAAGAGTTTTTGAAAGATGTCGTACGGCACCGTGCAGACGTCCGCGCCGAGTTCAGCGGCGAGCACAACGTGGCGAGGAGAGCGAATGCTGGCGACGAGGATTTGGGTGCCGTACTCGTAGTTGTCGAAGATTTCACGCATCTCGCGCACGACTTCCATGCCATCGTGCCCCGCGTCTTCAAGGCGGCCGATAAACGGCGAGACATACGTTGCGCCCGCCTTCGCGGCTAAAAACGCTTGCGAGGCGGAGAACACGAGCGTCACGTTCGTGCGCACGCCCTTCTTTTTGAGTTCGGCGACGGCCTTGAGTCCTTCAACGCCCATTGGAATCTTGATGACTAAATGGGGGTCGAGTTTGGCGAGTGTTTCGGCTTCCTTCACCATGCCGGGCGCGTCGGTCGCGATGACTTCCCCGTTCACCACCCACTCCTTGCTGGTGGAGAGTTTGCAGAGCTCGACGAGGGTGGGCTCGAAGTCGCCCCCCGCCTTGTTGATCAGTGTCGGGTTTGTCGTGACGCCGTCAATAAGACCCGTCGCGAACGCGGCCTTTACTTCGTCGATTTTACCGGTGTCGAGAAAAATCTTCATTTCGGTTTTCACCTGGAATCCTGTTTTCTTTCAGCCGAGTTCGGGGAGTTTTTCCTCAATGCGGTCCAGCGCGAGTTGGAGGTTTTCACGCGAGGCCGCATATGAAAACCGCAAATACCCTTCCCCGTACGAGCCGAACGCGGTACCGGGCAGGCCCGCCACGTGCGCGACGTCGAGCAAAAAGTCCGCTACTTTCTTGCTCGGTTGCCCCAGTTTCTTGATGTTGGGGAAGACGTAGAAGGCGCCGCGGGGTAGCGTGCACGACACGCCGTCAATCTTGTTCAACCCGTTCACGATGAGGTCGCGGCGCGCCTTGAATTCCGCCATCATCTTCTCCACGTCGTGTTGCAGACCATTGAGCGCCTCAATGCCCGCGAACTGCGTGAAGCTTGCCGCACACGAGTTAATGTTGTTCATCAGTTTGCCCAAGTAGCCCGCCATGTCCTTGTTCGCGACCGCGTAGCCGAGGCGCCAACCCGTCATCGCGTACGCCTTGCTAAAGCCGTCCACGAGGATGGTGCGCTCCGCCATGCCGGGCAGGGACGCGATGCTCTCGTGTACGCCCTCGTACACGTTGCGCGAATAGATTTCATCGCTCAACACCCACAAGTCGTTCTCGACCGCCACTTTCGCGGCCGCTTGGAGGTCTTTTTTTTCGAGCATGCCGCCCGTCGGGTTCGCCGGCGAGTTGAGCACAATCATTTTCGTTTTCTTCGTGACGAGTTGTGCGAGCTCGTCCGCGTGAAACGAAAAGCCCGTCGCTTCGGTAAGCGGCAAGTCCACGACTTTCGCGCCCAAGTAATTCGCGAAGGAAGCGTACGCCGGGTAAGTCGGATTCGGGATGATGACTTCGTCTCCGGGATTGAGGGCCGCCATGAACGCCATCACGATGACGGGCTTACCCCCCGGCCCCACCACCACGTTCTCATAATCCGTTTTCAAATCACGCGTGCGGTTGATGTAGTCCGACACCGCAACGCGCAGCGAGTACAGCCCCGCCGAGGGCGTGTAGTGCGTCTTGTCATGATAAAGCGCCCACACGGCCTCCCCCTTGATGTTTCTCGGAGTTTCGAAGTCAGGCTCCCCGATTTCGAGGTGCACGATTTTAGCGCCCTGTTCGAACTCCATCTTGCGCGCCTTCGCGAGCACGTCGAACGAGGACTCGGTGCCGAGGCGGCCGAGAGCGGAAGCGAACTGCATACCGGTTTTCACCAATGATTTAGTTTTATTTCAGCCGTTGCGCGTCGCGGGCTTGACTTACTTTTTCTTCAGCAAGGCGAGCGCGGCCGACGCGATTTCTTCCGCCGCCAAGCCGAACTTGCACACGAGCTCCCAAGGTTGCCCGCTTTCGCCGAACTCGTCGTTGAGACCAATGAACCCCACGGCTGGCTTTTGCTCGAGGGGGGCGAGGGCGAGGGCTTGCGAGGCGAGCGCGGAAAGCCCGCCGATTTGGTGCTCTTCCACCGTCAGCAGCGCGCGAGTTTCCGTCGCTGCACGCACAATCGCGTCCGTGTCGAACGGTTTGAGGGTGTGGATGTTGAGGACGCGCGCCTCCACGCCGTGGTCGCGCTTAAGCAAGTAAGCGGCCCGCAGGGCTTCGGGAACTTCCGTACCGCACGCCACAATCGCGGCATCCTCCCCCTCGCCGCGGTACTCGCGCGCGAGTCGAGCTTCGAAGGCGTCCGCGAACTTGGGCGCCTCGCGGCGGTAACGAAACACCGTGGCTTTCCCGAATTCGAGCGGCGTCTGCAGCGTCGTCACGACCGGCGTGGCTTCGCGCGCCAGGCGCACCGCCGCCGGACCCGTCACGTTGAGGACGATGTGTTTGGTGAGGCGCGCCGCCTCCACGGCGTCGCAGGGCGCCGTCACCACCATGTTGGGGAGAATCGTGGTGAGCGTGATGTCTTCGAGGGCTTGATGCGTGGCGCCGTCAGGTCCCACGCTTACGCCCCCGTGCGCGACCGCGATTTTGACGTTGAGGTTGCCGTAGCACACTGTCGTTCGGAGATGGTCCCAGTTGCGTCCAGTCGCGAACACGCCATAACTGCCGATGATGGGGATTTTGCCTTCCTTCGCCAACCCGGCCGCCATGCTCGTCATGTTTTGTTCCGCGATGCCCGCGCTAAAGAAGCGCTTCTTGCGTTCGGGGTTCTTCGCGTAAAAGTCGGAGATGCGAATAGAGTCTGAAATGTCGGCGCCGATGCACACAATGCGCTCGTCGCCCCCGATTTCTTGCAGTGCTTCCCCGAAACCCAGGCGGTTCGCCTTCATTTCCGCCCGCATGGAGTCGGGCTTGGCGTTCCACCAGTCCGGCCGCTGGCTGGCCGGTGTGCCGACTTTTTTGAGGGCCTCTTTTTTGGCGGCGTCCGCCTTTGCTTCGAGTTCGGACGTGAACAACGGGCTCCAACCGAGCTCTTGGAGAGCGGCGAGGGTTTGCTCGCGGTTCGGCGCCTTGCCGTGCCACTCCGCCTTGTTCTCCATAAACGAGACGCCTTTACCCTTCACGGTTTTCGCCACGATGACGCTGGGTTTGCCTTTCGTTTTCGCGGCAGCTGCGAAGGCGTTGAGGAGGGCGGCGGGGTCGTGGCCGTCGCACTCGACGGCGTTCCAACCGAACGCGGCGTACTTGTCGGCGAGGGGATCCACATTCATGACTTCGCACACGCGTCCGTCGATTTGCAAGCCGTTCTCGTCCACGATGGCGCACAAGTTGTCGAGGCCGTACTGGGCCGCCGCCATGACGGCTTCCCAAATTGAGCCTTCCTGTTGCTCGCCGTCCCCCATAAGGCAGTACACGCGATAATTTTTGCCGTCGAGTTTGGCGGCGAGCGCGTCCCCGACCGCGGCACCGAGGCCTTGGCCGAGCGAGCCGCCGCTGAGTTCAATGCCGGCGAGCTTGCGCCAGTCGGGGTGGCCTTGAAACGGTGTGCCGAGCTTGCGCAGCCCCACGTCGAACGACTCGAGGGGGTAGTAGCCGGCGAGGCCAAGGAGCGCGTACTGAATGGGGCACTTGTGCTGCCCCGAAATAAACACGCGGTCGCGGTTCCCCCAGTTCGGGTCGCTCGGTTTGCTTTTAGCGACGTTAAAGTAGAGCGCGGTTTCGATGTCGGCCGCGGAGAGCGAGCCGCCGGGGTGTCCGGAGCCCGCGAAATAGATGGCGACGAGGGCGTGGCTGCGCGCTTCGTCCGCCTTGGCTTTGAGCGCGGCCGCGTCCAGAACGAGTTCGCGGCCCTTCCCGTCGATGAGTCCCATAAAGCAAACCTCCATTAAGGCAAAAGGAGAGGGGGGATCTCGACCGACACACCAGCCCACTCGTTTGGGCAGTGGTTTTTTTTAACTTACGCTTTCGTGGCGCGTAACTTCTCGCGGCGAGCGGTAATGCCGAGGGCGTCGAGGCGCTTATTCACGAAATCCCAGTCCACGTTCGCCATGAACGCCTCGATGTATTTCTTGCGCGACGTTGCGTAATCCAAAAAGTACGCGTGCTCGTAAACGTCGAGGATGAGTAGGGTCGAGCAGTTCCAGATGCCTTGCGTGTGGTAGTCTGTACTGTAGTTGTGGAGCCGGTCGTCGTTCCAGTTGTACGCGAGCACTACCCAGCCGCGAGCCGCGACGCCCGAGGCGCGAAAGTCCGCGCCCCACGCCTCAAACGAGCCGAAGTCTTCTGCAATCATGTCGCGCGCGGGGCCTGAGGCGGGTGCTTGCTTGCCTAAATTGTCGAAGTACCCTTCGTGAAGCGAGATTGCGTTCGTCGCGAAGCCTTCCTCGCGCTTGAGTTCACCCACGAGGGAAAACGTGCCGTTCGCTTCGCTGCGGTCCGCGCTCTTGAGTTTCTCTTCGATTTCGGCGAGTTTCTTGCAGTACCCCGCGTAAAGGACGTCGTGATGCTCGGCGAGCTGTTTCTCACTCAACCCGGGCAGCGACTTGTACTTCAACGACTTAATCGGATGCTCCACCACGACGACCAC
>JBBILJ010000004.1:0-31598 GCA_037444945.1 Microcaldota archaeon
CATACCTATGCCGAAAAGAAATGCTCCCACGAGCACGGAAACGCCCACCGGCGCCACCGCACCGCGGACCGTTTGACCGAAGATTTGCCCGTGCGCCAGCACCGGCAGAAAAACCGCACACGTCACGGCCAGCATCAGCATTTGCGCCCGCAGGCCAGCGCCGCGCCCGTCGCGCGCAAATCCAAGAAGAGCGCGAAGGGCGCGGACGAATTCGTTCCCCTCGACGCGTCCAACCTAGTCCTTCTCGAAACCGAACGCAAATTCGAAGCTCCCGCCGCGGCCGCTAAGCCCGCGACCAAGTAAAATTTTTGGTGTCCCCCCAATGGCCTCGCACGGAAAAAGCCGTCACATCAAGCGCCTCGCCGCACCCCGAATCCTCGGCATCCCCCGCAAGGGCTCCACGTACATTCACAAGCCCAGTCCCGGCAAGCACCCCTTCCAGGAAGGCGTAAGCCTCCAAATCCTCTTGCGCGACTTGCTTCACCACGCGGGGAGCACGCGCGACGTCAAGCGCCTTCTACAGCGCGGAGAAGTGCTCCTCGACGGCCGCGTCGCGAAGGACCGCCACGCCATCGCGGGCTTGATGGACATCGTCCGCATCCCCCCGCTTTCGGCCACGTACCGCGTCGCGTTCCTCAAAGGCAAACTCAAGCCCGTCCCCATCCCGGAAAGCGAGGCGGGAGTGAAGCTGTGCAAAGTCCGCAACAAAACCCTGCTGCGAGGCGGCAAAGTGCAACTCAACCTTCACGACGGCCGCAATTACCTCGTTGAGAAGGAGGAAGACCAATTCAAGCCCGGCGACGCCCTCAAACTCGCCCTTCCCGAGCAGAAACTCCAGGGCTTTATTCGCTTCGAGAAAGGGGCGCGGTGCTACATTTACAAGGGCCGTCACTCCGGCCAAATCGGCGTCCTCGAAGAAATCATCGAGCACAAGGGCTCCAAGGAATCGGACGCGCGCGTCAAGCTCGAAGGCGGCGACGAAGTCATCACGCTCAAAGGCTACCTCTTTCCCGTCACCAAAGAATTCAGCGTCTAACGTTCACCCGTTCCTCCGCGTGTTGAATCATGAACCCTCTTCAAAGCATCCGCATCGAGAAAGTCACGCTTAATGTCGGCGTCGGCACGGGCGGCGAAAAACTCGAGAACGCGAAAACCCTCCTCGAGCGCCTCTCCGAATCCAAAGCCGTCCTGACCGAGGCGCACAGCCGAAACCCGACGTGGAAGATCCGCAAGGGCGACGAAATCGGCGTCAAAGTGACGCTGCGCGGCGAGAAAGCCACTGTGTTCGTGCGCAAGGCGCTCGACGCCGTCGACAACGTCCTTAAACCCTCCTCCTTCGACCGCGCCGGCAACGTCGCGTTCGGCGTCAAGGAATACATCGATTTTCCGGGCGCCAAGTACGACCCCAAAATCGGGATGCTCGGTTTCGACGTGTGCGTCACGCTCACCAAACCCGGTGCTCGCGTGCAGCGCCGCCGCGTCGCGCCCCGCCGTGTGCCCGCCCGCCAGCGCGTTTCCCCTGAACAAGCGCGGGAATTCATGGAAAAAACATTCAACGTGCACCCCGCCGAGTAACCGCGTACCTATCACGAATTCGAGTTGACGAACCCATGCTCAAGCCGGAAACCCGTTACAAACACCGCGGCAACCGCAAATGCAAGATTTGCGGCAACGTGCGCGGCCTGATTCGCAAGTATGGCCTCTACATTTGCCGCAAGTGCTTCCGCGAGAACGCGGGCGCTCTCGGCTTCAAAAAATACGAGTAAGTGACGATCAATTATGGACCCTCTCGCCGACGCCATGAACGCCCTCAAAGTCGCGGAACACAAAGGCCACCGCCAAGCGCGCGTGCGGCCCGCCAGTAAGACTATTCGCGAAGTCCTCAAAATCCTGCAAAGCGAGGGCTACATCAAGGAATTCGAGTTCGTGGACGACTCGCGCAGTGGCGAGTTCCGCGTCACGCTCGACGGCAAAATCAACAATTGCGGTACCGTCAAGCCCCGCTTCGCCGTCAAGAAAGGCGACTGGGACAAGTACGAGCAGCGCTACCTGCCCTCCCGCGAGCTCGGTATCCTCGTCGTTAGCACATCGAAAGGCATCCTTTCCCACGGCCAAGCCAAAAGCCAAGGCGTGGGCGGCCGCCTCCTCGCGTACGCGTACTAACTCGAAAAACCCTCCACTTCAAAAATCACTCGTGACCGATATGGCGCAAACCCTCACAATCCCCGATGGCGTGACCGTCCACGTCCAGCCGGGCGTGGTCACTCTCGAAGGCAGCGGCCATAAAGTCGTGCGCGCTTTCGACGCCAAAGTCCTCAAGGTCGCGTTCGCGGACGGCACGCTGACCATTGAAGCCGTCGGCAAAGAGACGCGCACGCGCCGCGCCGCCGTGAACGCCATCCTCGCGCACGCCAAAAACGCCCTCGCCGGGTTTGTCAAGCCCCACGAGAAGAAGCTTAGCGTCGTGTTCGCGCACTTCCCCATCACGCTCGAAGTCAAGGGCCGCGAAGTCCTCATCAAGAACTTCCTCGGCGAAAAGAACCCGCGTCGAGCCAAAATCGAGGGCGACGCGAAAGTCGAAGTCAAGGGCGCCGACGTCACTGTGACGGGCGCCGATCGCGAATCCGTTGGACAGACTGCGAACAACATTGCGCGCGCCATGCGCGTCGGCGACAAGGACCCGCGCGTCTTCCAGGACGGCGCGTACTACGCGTAAACGAGTTGAAATTGATTATGGCGAACCCCAAAGCCGCCAAGCCCGCACCCAAGCCGGTCGGCAAGCGCGTCGTGCACTTCCGCCGCCAAAACGTGCACACGTTCGGCCGCGTGAAGGACAACTGGCGCAAGCCTCGCGGCGTCGACTCCAAGCTCCGCAAGCGCTGGAAGAGCGCGGGCCCAGTCGTGAAGGTGGGTTACCGCTCCGACAAAAAATACCGCTCCATGCACCCCTCTGGTCGCTGGGAAGCCCTCGTTCATAACGACGCCGAACTCTCCGCCCTCAAAGAAGGCACCGCGGCCCGCATCGCGGGCGGCGTCGGGGAACACAAACGTGCCGGCATGCGAAAAATCGCGGCCGAAAAGCGAATCCACCTCCTCAACTAAAAAAAATCGTGAAAAAACAATGACGCTCCAAACCGTCCGACGCCTCGCCGCTCGCCTGCTCAATGTGGGCGAGTCCCGCGTCCGCATCCTCGACCCCAAAAAAGCCGACGAAGCCCTCACCGCAGACGACGTGCGCGGCCTCATCAGCAGCGGCGCCGTCCAAAAGCGCCCCGAAAAAGGCGTGGGGCGCGGCAAGGCGCGCCGACGCGCGGTCCGCAAAAAACTCGGCCGCGGCGTCAAGCGCGGCAGCCAGCGCGGTTCGGCGCGCGCGGGCGTGACCGGGAAGGACCGCTGGATGGCGAAAGTGCGCGCACAGCGCGCCTACCTCGCGAAAGTCAAGCCGCGTCTAAAAGAAGGCGAATACAAGACCGTTTACCAACTCATAAAGGGCAACGCGTTCCGCGACAAGCGCTCCCTCGAAGCCCACCTACAAACCAAAAAACTCTACGCTTAACACGTCCACACGTGAAACTCACATGACGAAAGCAACTGGACCGCTCTACCTCGTCAAGTTCCGACGCCGCCGAGAGGGGCGCACCAACTTCGAGAAGCGCTACCGTCTTCTCAAGAGCGGTCGGCCGCGTCTGGTGGTGCGCAAAACCAACGCGCGCGTCCTCTGCCAAGTCGTCCGCCTCAACCCCAAGGGCGACGAAGTCCTCGCCGCCGCGACCAGCTCGGACCTTGGCGAATTCGGTTTCACGGGCAAGTGCAACACGCCCTCCGCTTACCTCGTCGGCCTGCTTGCTGGAAAGCGCGCCGCCAAGGCGGGCGCCAAGGAGTTCGTGCTCGACATCGGCCTTCACAAAGCGACGAAGGGTGGCGTCGTGTTCGCGGCCGCGAAAGGCGCGCTCGACTCCGGCCTGCAAGCCTCCCTTGACGAAGGCGTGCTGCCCGACGGAGACCGCCTCGCCGGCAAACACCTGAAAACCGCGTCTGGTTTCGACGCCGCCAAACAAAAAATCTTGTCCTCGTAACGCTCAAATCGAAGTGATGACTCTTATGCAACGAATGTCCCGTGACCGAAACTCCCGCGATCGCCCTCGCCGCGAAGAGGAAAAGAAGGAGTGGACGCCGCGCACCGCCCTCGGCAAAGCCGTCGCGTCCGGCGCCATCACGGACATCGACGCCATCTTCAACAGCGGACGCAAAATCCTTGAACCTCAAATCATCGACGTGCTTCTGCCCGACCTCAAAGACGAAGTCCTCGAAATCGAGAGCACGCAACGGATGACGGCGTCGGGCCGCAAACAACAAATGAAGGCCGTCGTCATCCTCGGCAACGGTCGCGGCTACATCGCGGTCGGCGTTGGCAAAGCCGCCGAAACCAAGGACGCCATCACCAAAGCTATCACGGACGCAAAGAAAAGCATCGTGAAAGTCAACCTCGGCTGCGGATCGTGGGAATGCGGGTGCGGCACGCCTCACTCCATCACGCAGTCCGTTGTCGGCAAAAACTCGAGCACCTCGATTCTGCTCAAGCCCGCGCCTCGCGGCGTCGGCATCGTGGCTGGCGAAACCGCTCGCAAAGTCCTTGAGATGGCGGGCGTCAAGGACTGTTGGTCCTTCACCAAGGGCCGCACGCGCAACATTCACAACGTCATTCTCGCCACCATTCACGCTCTGGACGCCCTCAACCGCCTCAAGCGCGGCGCCGGCACCAAGGAAGTCGCCCTTCAACCCGCCGCTCTCGAGCCGGGCGCGGAAATCGCGGCGCTTGAGAACGTCGACGCTGCCCTCGAAAAGAGTGAAAGCCAACCATGAAGACACTCGCTGCACCCAAACCCCGAGACGAAGGCCGAGCGGAAGCGAAGGCGTTCGTCGTCGTTCGCTTGCGCGGCAGCATCCAAACGCGCCACACCGTCGAAACCGCGCTCCTTCAATTTCATTTGACGCGCAAAAATCACGCCACCGTTTTACCCAACGACGCGACCGCGCGCGGCACCCTCCAAAAAGTGAAGGACTACGTCACGTGGGGACCCGCCACGGCGGCGACCGTGCAACTCCTCCTTGATAAGCGCGGCGAAACCGCGGACGGCAAGCGCCTTGACGCGAAAAAAGTCGCCGAACTCGCCCCCGCGCTGGCGGCGGGAACGCTCCGTCTCGGAACTGTGCGCGGGGTTAAGCCCGTCTTTCGCCTCAACCCGCCCCGCAAGGGACTCAAATCCATGAAGCTCACGTTTCCCGCCGGCGACTTGGGTTACCGCGGCGCACGCATTGACGACCTCGTCTCCCGAATGGTGTGAACACTTATGGCTCGACGCACGAAATCCCGCAAGCGAAAGTACTTGGGCAACCGCTCGTACGGCGGCGGCAACGTGAAGAACCGCCGCGGGAAAGGCAACAAGGGCGGCAAAGGCCGCGCCGGCATGCGCACGCACAAAATCTTCTTCAAAATGAAGACTGAGAGCCTCCACAAGCCCAAGGGCTTTTTCAACCCGACGCGCGACCGGCTCCCCATCGTGCGCCTCGCAGACGTCGTTCGCCGTATCGAAAAAGACGGGCAGACGACGCTTAATCTCGGCCGCGTGAAAGTCATCGGGCGCGGCGACTTCCCTTTTAAGGCGGACGTGACGGCGGCCGCGTTCTCCGCGGGCGCTAGAGGAAGCATCGAGAAAGCGGGCGGGAGCGCGAAAACCCTCGGCTCGGCCTAACGCCTTAAAAGCCGTGCGCCCCTAACCGCCCTTCACTGAACGCACAACTGCGGTCACGCACTTTCGGCGCGCAAGCCTTTTTTTGGCGGGGCGCCGTTTTTGACGCCGACGAGGAACTCTTCCCCCATGTCCATCCTGCAATCCCTCGAACCCTTGCTGCGCATCCTCCCCGAAGTCAAAAAACCCGAGCGGCCGCCCACTCTTCAAGAAAAACTGCTCTGGACGCTGGCCGCGCTTCTGCTCTTCTACATCCTCGGCCAAATTTACCCCATCGGCGTCGACATCTCCAAGATTGCGCGTTTCGAGCGCCTCGAAATCCTCCTCGGCTCCAAGACGGGCACCCTCATCACGGCCGGCATCGGCCCCATCGTGCTCGCCTCGATCTTTCTCCAACTCGCCGTGGGCGCTAAACTGATCAACCTCGACATGAGCAAGCCGGAGAGCAAGCGCCTTTTTCAAGGCCTCCAAAAACTCCTCGCAATTATTCTCTCCTTCGCGGAATCCTTCATTTACGTGTGGTTCGGCTACATCGCCGCCAACGCCACGAACCCGCTCTTCGGCAGCTTCCCCGTCGCGCAACTCGCCGTCGCCCTTCAACTCACCGCCGGCTCGCTGATTTTGCTCTACCTCGATGAAGTCGTGCAGCGCTTCGGCATCGGGTCCGGCATCTCGCTCTTCATTGCGGCCGGCGTCGCGCAAGCCGTCTTCGTCGGGGCGTTCAGCGTCGTCACGCAAGCCACCGGCGTTCCCACGGGCCTCATCCCGCAAGCGATTTACTACCTCACGCAAGCCGACGTCACGACCGCGTTCTGGACGCTCATGCCCGTCCTCTTCACCATCGTCGTGTTCCTCGTCGTCGTGTACGTGGAAGGCATGAAAATCGAGTTACCGCTCGCGTACGGGCGCGCGCGCGGCATCGGGGCACGCTACCCCATCAAATTCATGTACGTGAGCAACATTCCCGTCATTTTGGCGTCCGCAGTGCTACTCAACGTGCAGCTCGTAGGGTTACTGATGAGCAATGCCGGTTTTCCGCTGCTAGGCACGTACGCGCAAAACCAGCCGATTGACGGCATCGCGTACTTCACGACCGCGCTCCCCTCCCCCTTACTCATCACGGGCGGCTACCCCGCCTACTTGCAGTACATCCTCACACCGCGCGAAATCACGCACATCCTCACGTACGGAATAGCGCTCGTAATTTTGTGCGTCGTGTTCGGCTGGTTCTGGATTGAAAGCACCGGCATGGGGGCGAGCGACGTCGCGAACCAACTCAACCGCGCTGGCCTTCAAATCCCGGGCTTTCGTCAAGACCCGCGCGTGACGGAACGAATCCTGCAGCGCTACATCCCCATCATCACGATCTTAGGCTCGATTTTCGTCGGCATCCTCGCCTGGTTCGCGGACATCACCGGGGCGCTGGGCACTGGCACGGGCATCCTGCTCACGGTCGGCATCCTCTACAAGTTCTACGAGGACCTCGCGCAACAACAAATCTTCGACCTCTACCCGCAACTGCGCAGCGTGGTCGGCTCCAAGAACGACTAAAGCAACAAGGCGGCGGCAATTCATGGTGTTCGGCATCGACCCCGGCGTGGAGCTCTCCCTCTACGCGGCGCTCTTCTCTGTGTTCTCCTTCGAAGCCACGCGCCGCCTCGGTAACCGCAAGCGCCAAAAAGAAATTCAAAAGACCGTAAACGATTACCAAAAAGACTTACAAAAGGCGGTAAAGAGCGGGGATGAAGCCGAGATTAAGAAACTCGAAGCCCGCGAAAAGCAAGTCATGGGCTTAATGAACGAAATGATGCTTCTGCCGTTCAAGAGCATGCTCGTGATTTTGCCCGCGTTCTTCATCGTCATCACGATCATCACCGGCGCTTACCAGGGTTTTAGCGCCTCGCTGCCCATCGGCTTGCACACGAGCGAACTCTTCGCCCTCAAAATCCTTCAACCCAGCGTGTACGGCCCCCGCGGCTACTTCATCCTCTCTGCCGTGCTCTTCGGCCTCGTCATCGAGTACGTGTACTCCAACTTCATCGAGAAAAAGAAACTTGCCGCCCAAAACGGGAGCCAACCCGCCGCATCCACCACGCCCTAGCTCTTCACAAAAAATTTTGTTTAAGGTGAATTTAAGCACATGACGACTCCCGCCCGCCGCTCCACTTCGTTCAAAGGCATTTCGCGCCGCACGCCCGGCGGAAAAACCAGTTTGCTCGGCAAACTCAAAAAACCGAGCGCCTCGCGCTGCGCGCTTTGCGGCCGCCTCCTCGCGGGTGTGCCGCGCCGACGCTCTTCCGACTTGATACGCCTGAGCAAGACGCAAAAGCGTCCTGAACGCGCCTTCGGCGGCGTTCTCTGCCCGGCCGACGTCGCGATTTTGGTGAAGGAAAAAACGCGCTTACGCCTCGGCGAAATCGACGAACACGACGTCGACATCACGCACCTCAAATACTTGCGCCAAATGAAGCACCAGTAAACGCTTCACCGCGTCGACCCCCTTTGAAGTGGTCATACATGCGTATCGCGATTTCGGGCTTAAGCGGGTGCGGCAACACGACGGCGTGCCGTGACGTGAGCCGCGCACTCCACCTCCCCATCCTCAACTACACGTTTCACGACGTGGCGGACGCGTTCGGCGTCCCTTTTCAAGTCGTCATGAACGCGGCGAAACGGGACTCGCGGTGGGATTACGCGCTCGACGCCGCCAACATCCACAAAGCCGAACGCCTTCACAGTTGGGTGGCGGGCAGTCGTCTGGCCGCGTGGCGGCACGACGCGGACTTACGCATCTTCCTCGCCGCCTCGTTCGACACGCGCGCCAAGCGCATCAGCAAGCGGGAAGGCAAGCCGCTCGCCCGCGTTCGAGCTGAAACGCGCCGGCGCGATGCGCGCGACATCGCGCGCTACCGCAAAAACTACGGCATCAACGTGAACGACCTGACGGGCATGGACCTCGTTATCAACACCGAGCAACTCACGCCCCAGCAAGTAAGTGCCCTCATCGTGGCGGCCGCCAAATGGGCGAAGAAAAACCGGATCCGCTCCCCGCAGCCGTGGAGCACAAAGATTAAGAAAACGATTCAAGCCAAACTCAAAGGCGCCACGCTCCAACAACTCAAAAAAACGCTTAACACCAGGTGAAAAATTCTTTATGGCAGCCATTCAAGCGGGACGAAAATGCGTGCTCACTACGGGCCGGCGCACGGGCAAGGAAGTCACCGTCACCAAAGTCATTGACGCCAACTTCGTGGAAGTCCAACTTCCCAACGGAAAAACCCGCAAGTGCAACATCGCGCACCTCGAACCCATCTAAAACCCCCTCGTTTTCGCGTGATTCGCGTGAGCCACCTGCGCGTCCGAACGTTCACCACGGCCAACGCGCATTTGTGGGCGTGGTGCCGGCACGTTCGGCGCGAAGTTTTCCAAGCCGAGCAACGCGTCGGGGTCGAGCACGACGTTGACGCGAAGGATGCGGGGGCGCTTCACGCCCTCGCTTTTTTTGACGGAAAACCGGTCGGTACCGCGCGCCTTTTGCGCGACCGAAATCGAACGGCGAAAATCGGGCGCTTATGCGTCTTACGCGAGTATCGTCAGCGCGGCGTCGCGCGCCGCCTCGTCGAACACCTCGAAGGGCAAGCGCGCAAGCACGGCGCGAAAAAAATTACTCTCCACGCGCAACTCGCGCGAAAAGCGTTTTACGAAAAGCTCGGCTACGCGCGTCGTGGACGTGTTTATCGGGAAGCCGACATCGACCACGTCACGATGACCAAACCCCCTCGCGTGAGGGCTTCTCCTTTAAGTTTGAGCCTCCCTAATTCTCAGTATGCCCCTTCTCACTCTTCGCAGCGAAACCCCCGCGTGGGGTACGCTCCCGTCCGAGCGCTCCCTCGCTGAGCACCTTAAGTACGGCGTAATCGTCCTCGACAAGCCCGCAGGGCCGACGAGCCACGAGGCGGCCGCGTTCGTGCGCAAACTCCTCAGCCTCAAGCGCGCTGGCCACACGGGGACGCTGGATAACAACGTGAGTGGCGTGCTTCCCGTCCTGCTGGAGGAATCGACGAAGGCGTCGAACTTTTTGCTTAAGGACCGCAAAACCTACGTTTGTTTGATGAAGCTCTCCAAAGAACTTCCACAAAAAGATATTGACGAAGTTTTTGATAATTTTCGGGGCGAAATCTATCAAACCCCGCCGCTCGCGAGCGCGGTTGCCAAAAAGCTGCGCACTCGCCGCGTGTACCAACTCGACGTTTTGGAAGTGGATGGCAAGCGCGTGCTTTTTCGCGCGGAAGTCAGCGCGGGCACTTACATTCGCAACCTCGTTTTTGATTTTGGCGAAATCGCTGGCGTGGAGAGCGAAATGACGGAGTTGCGCCGCACGCTGAGCGCGGGCTTGCCGGAGAGCGAGGCGTGCACGCTGCAAGATGTGAGTGACGCGTACTGGCTTTACAAGGAGCGCGGTGACGAGAAGGAACTTCGGCGCTTGGTGAGGTCGCTGGAGAGCGTCGTGAAGCTCAAAAAAGTCGTGGTTGGGGATGACGCGATCCGCCCCATTTCAACGGGCGCGCATCTCGCCGTCGCGGGCATCAACGCTCTCGACTCCGACATCAAAACGGGCGACGCCGTGCAAGTGCTCTCCGGCAAAGGCGAACTCATCTGCTTCGCTAAAGCGTTAATGGATGCAGGCGAAATCGCCAAGGGCGGCAAGGGTTGGGCGTTCGATGCCGAACGCGTACTTCTCCACGCTGGCCTCCCTCCAAAACCCGCCGAAGGCGCGGAAAGGAGAAAGGAAGCCTTTTAAAGCCGGGAAGGCATAAATTGGTTTACAAGAAGGAACTCTTGAGCTCCACGTTCTGCTTTTTTGGCGTTGTTCGAGAAAGCAATATTAAAGGCGAGAAGCCTTTTTCTCTTTGCTTTTTGGCGCCGGGATGGCAGAGTGGTAATGCGCACGCCTGGAACGTCCTTGATTATGGTGCCCCAGATGGGGAGACCGTCAAGTTCCCGCAAAGCGTGTGGCCGAAAGGCCTCCTGAGTTCGAAAGAAAGAGCCCAAAAGCCCGCCGTGTAGCGGTGCGTTTGACCTTTCCGAAGGTCTCAGTCCCGGCGCTCTTTTCTAATCCAAAGGCAGAGTTGATTTGTAAGCAATGGCTGACGTCAAACCCAGTGTCCCAATGGCTGCCCCCGCCAAGCCCTCCGTTACGAGTGCGCCTGTCGGCAAGCCGGCCGGAAAACCCGTGTTCACTAAACCCAGCGCCCCTGCGCCCGTTCAGCACGGCAAAGACTACTCGGGCATCGTGCGAATTTTGGGCAAGGATCTCTCGGGCGACACACCGCTCGCGCGGGGCCTCACGCGCATCAAGGGCATCGGGGAGAATTTGGCCGTCATTTACGCGCGCGCCATCGAGAAAAAACTCGGCATTTCGCGCAAAAAAATCGTCGGTGATCTCAACGAGGGCGAAATCGCGAAAATCGAGGAAGTCCTCAAAAACCCCGCCGCGGCCGGCATCGCGACCTTCCAACTCAACCGCCAAAAGGACCGCGACACGGGCACGAACAAGCACCTCCTCCAAGCCGACTTGTCGTTCGCGCAACGACAAGACATCCAATTCGAAAAAGAAACACAGACCTACCGCGGCTGGCGGCACGCCATCAACCAGCGCGTGCGCGGACAACACTCCCGCACCACGGGCCGCATCGGCATGAGCGTCGGTGTGCTCAAGAAGGCCGTCAAGCAGGCGAAAGCCGGCGCGGCGCCCGCCAAGGAAGAAAAGAAGTAAAGGGTTGAAATGGATTCATGGGTAGCAAAAAACGCTTACGCAAACAGTACGAAAACCCGAAAAAGATTTGGGACGCGGACCGCATCAGCAGCGAACTCAAGCTCGTTGACGAGTACGGTCTAAAAAACACGCGGGAACTCTGGCGCGCGAAAACGATTCTGCGCAAAATCCGCCGTGAAGCGCGCCGCCTCCTCGCCGGGCAGGGCGCGAACGCGGACATGCGCGCCAAACAACTCGAGGGACGCGTGAAGAAGTACTTCATCCGCAAGGACCCCCTCACCCTCGACGACATCCTCGCCCTCACTGACCGGGATCTTCTTGGCCGCCGTTTGCAGACGCTGGTGGAGAAGAAACATTTAGCGGCGACGCCGCACCAGGCGCGCCAATTCATCACGCACGGCCACATCGCGATCGCGGGGCAAAAAGTCACCTCGCCTTCTTACCTCGTCCCGCTTGATGAGGAAGACAAAATCAATTGGTACGGCCACGCCATCGTGATTCAAAACGAGCCAGACGGCGGCGATTCCTCGTCGCGCTCGCGCCGCTCACCGTCCGCCGAGGAAGCCAAGCCTGCGGCGCAAGCCGCGTAGAGTTGAACGATTATGACGCACCCTCAAACTCCTGACGAAAAACCCGTCACTAGCGCGGCTGAAAAAGCCGAGCAACCCGCGCCGACCGCAGCCCCCGCCAAACCCGCCGCGCCCACCCAACCCCAGTTCGACAGCCGCGGTCGACCCCTCGCGGTGCTCCCAAAGGAAGGTAAGTGGGGCGTCGCCCACATTTACTCGAGCAAAAACGATACGCTCATCACGATTACGGATGTGAGCGGCGCGGAAACCATTGCAGTCGCCTCCGGCGGCATGATTGTCAAGAACGACCGCGAGGAAGGCGGCCCGTACGCCGCCATGCAGGCCGCGTTCAAGGCCGCCGACATCGCCAAGCAGCGCGGACTCGTCGCCGTGCACGTTCGGGTGCGCGCGCCCGGCGGGCACCGCACGAAGACGCCCGGCTCAGGGGCGCAGGCCGCGATTCGTGCCCTCGCGCGCAGCGGGCTGCGCATCGGCAAAATCGAGGACGTCACTCCTATTCCAACGGACACCACCAAGCGCCCCGGCGGCAAGCGCGGGCGCCGCGTGTAAGTCCAACCAACCGCTCTCCAAGGTCGCAACCATGAAAATCGAAGTGCTCGAAGAACACCCGCAAAAACTGCGCTTTATCTTGCGCGAAGCCAGCACGGGCTTGGCGAACGCGCTGCGCCGCACCGTCATTGCGCGTCTGCCCTCGTTCGCCGTTGAGGACGTGGACTTTTACGAGAACAACAGCGTCCTCGTGAACGAGTACCTCGCGAATCGCCTCGCCTTAGTGCCGCTGACGTGGGACGAGAACGCGGCGGACGACGCGAAAATCTCATTCACTCTTCAAGTTGAAGGCCCTGGCGTCGCGACGAGCGGCGACCTCAAGAGCGCCGACGACAAAATTCGCGTGTTCAACGAAAAAATCCCGATCGTTAAGCTCGGCGAAAAGCAACGCGTGCGCCTCGAAGCGACGGCCGTGAAAGGCATCGGCAAAACGCACGCCAAATTCCAAAACGCCCTCGCCGCGTACGGCGCCCTCCCCAAAGTCGAAGGCCACAAAGACACCAAAAAGCGCGAGACGCCGTGCCCCAACCACCCCAAGAACCCTGAAATCGTGTGCCTCGATTGCGCGGAAAGCTTGGGCATCGACGTCGAACTCGACGCACACCCTGCCGATTTCCTCTTCACCCTCGAATCCTACACCGACGTAACGGCGCGAGGGCAACTCGAGCGCGCGGTGCGCCTCCTCGAAAACCAGATCGTGGAACTCAAAAAGGAACTCAAGTAACAAAGTGCACCCCGGCAATGAAGGTGCGCGTGGTCCCAAACGCGAAACGGTTCGGCGTCGCTTTGCGCGACGGCGTCCCCGTGATTCGGGTTCCCGCGCCCGCGGAAGGCAACCGCGCCAACGCGTGCTTGGTGCGCGAACTCGAAAAACGCCTCGGCGTGCGCGTCACTATCGTGGCGGGGCACAAATCCCGCGAAAAAACCCTCGCGTTTGAGGGATTGACCGGCGAACAAGCGCTCACCCGCCTCGCCGGCGAAAGTCAAAAAACCCCGTAAATTCCCGTGCAGGGGTGGCAGAGCTTGGTCAAAAGCCGGCGCCCCGCGCTTCACCGCGCGGAGCACCGCCCGCACATTTGCTGCGGGGGCCGTCATGCGGCGCCTTCGTCCTCACCCGCCCGCTCATGGGCGGGAACAGAACGACGCCAAGAAAGCCGCTGGCCACATGCGCAGGCTTGAGGTGTCTGTACCTTAGGGTTGCCTGGGTTCAAATCCCAGCCCCTGCACTTCCACTTACAAAAAACCGTTTAACCGAAAAAGAATAGAGAGGAAATACTCCCATGCCGAACAAGCGCGGAACCGGCGCCGAAAACCCGGTCCTCCAACAAACCATCGTGCTCTTGCAGAAAGCCGCCAAAAAGAACAAAGCCCCCATTTGGGGCCGCGTCGCCGAACTCCTCGCGCGACCCACGCGCCGACGTTGCAGCGTCAACCTCGAGCGCGCCACGCGCCTCGTTCAAAACGGGGTCGGCGTGATTCCCGGCAAACTCCTCGGCGAAGGGCAAGCGCGCGCCAAAAGCACGCTCGCCGCGTTCGCGGCCGCGAAAAGCGCGAAAGCCAAGGCCGCCAAGGGCGGCGTCACGCTCCTCACCCTCCCGCAACTCGTCGAGAAAAACCCGTCCGGCAAAGGCATCCAAATCATCATTTAAGAGTTGAATCGAAATCCCATGAACTCCAAATCAAGCGAAAAACCCTCCCCCGCGCCCGCAAGCGTCGTGATTGACGCGACGAACGCGATCGCGGGACGCCTCGCTAGTCGCGCAGCCAAAGCCGCCGTGGCGGGCGCGACCGTCGACATCATTAACGCGGAGAAGGCCGTCGTGAGCGGCGACCTCGCATTCCTCATTCACCGCTACACGCACAAACGCGGACTGCAAAACAAGGCGAACCCCGAGCACTCTCCCAAGTTCCCGCGGCGCCCCGACTTGTTCCTCAAAAAAATGATTACGGGAATGCTCCCCAAGAAATCTAAACGCGGCGCCGAAAGCGCGTCCCGCATCAAGGCGCATCTCGGCGCGCCCGCCCTCCTCGCCGGCTCCGCGAAGCCGTTTGAGCGCACGGGCGAACGCCTCTCCGGTCGCACGACGACCTTGGAGGTTTTGTGCAAGCGACTCGGGTGGAAAGCGGCATGAGCGACGAAAAAACGAAAACCAAAGCCAAGAAAGCCAAAAAGAGCGGCGCCGTCGTCACGCGCGGCAAACGCAAGGAAGCCATCGCGCGCGCCACACTCAAAACCGGCAAAGGCCGCGTCACCATCAACGGCGCCAACGTCTACACGCTCACCAACGCGCTACTGCGCGACAAAATCCTCGAACCCCTCTCGTTCTCAGACGCGGGGGGCTACGACATCGCTGTCAGCGTTCACGGCGGCGGCGCCAACGGGCAAGCCCAAGCAGCCCGCACCGCCATTGCGCGCGCCCTCGTCGAGCAAACCGGCAGCGAAGACTTGCGCCGCCAACTCCTCGCGTGGGACCGCTCATTCCTCGTCGAAGACCCCCGCCGCGTGGAGCCCAAGAAATTCAAGGGCCCTGGTGCTCGCGCGCGCTTCACGAAATCATACCGCTAAAACCATGACTGACGAGCGCCAATTCCGCGCCTGCCCCGCATGCTGGAGCCTCGAACTCGAACCCGCCGGCCTGCGCGAAGGCGCCGTGCCCGGCGCCGCCGACATCTCCGGAATGGACGCGTGCCGGCAGTGCGGCTGGAGCGGGTTCCCCGTGCTCGTGACGCTCAAACAACTCGAAAAAAATCGTCGGCTGAAGCGTGCGCGTTCCAATACTAACCGTAACTAGTCCGCTCTTTGTTCGATTTTAGCACTGGAAGCGACCTCCCGAAAGAAAGGTCGTGAATGGCGCGTAATCTAGTTTATGCAAAGCAGAGAGAGGCGTTACGTTTTCTTAGAGCCTGCGGTTCGGCGCAGACTTTTTTCGGACTATTGGAAAAAACTCGGCAACCAACGCCAAGCCGCCAAATCCCTAAACGTCCCTCTCGCCACGTTTCGAAGTTATTTGTATGATTCGCGTGGCAAGCGCTGGGTGCCGGTCCGACAGGTTCGACAGTCTCTGCGCTTTCTCGGAAGAGGAGACGAAGCACCGAAAACAGACGAAACAATTCATTTGAGCGTCGTCTCTAGAGAATCGCTGACGAGGGGAAGGGAAACCCGCAAGCGTCAACTTGAAGTACTTAAAAAACAACCGCCCTTCGTCGAAATTCTAGATAAACGCTGCATTCGAGTGTGGGACTGGTTTTGCAAAACCAATTACAGAGAGCGCTGGGCGGTCAGTCCGTTTATGAAAATGAGGGAGGTGCGTTCGCGAAAAAAAATAGTTATCATCAAATATGCTGTCCGAGGTCAGCGATACTGGCTTGCATTCCCTCGCCGTCTCACCCTAAATTCCGACTTGGCGTACTTTTTGGGGCTGTGGGTGGGCGATCGCGCAGGATTGGCGCGCTTTGGAATTACGAATCAAGACGCTAAAATCATTCGCGCTACGAAAAAATTAATGCGCGAACAGTTTAGCCAGCCATCCACACTCTTCAGGCTTGACATTCTGCGCTCGACAGGCACAATGGTTTACGCCACGTTCGGCGTTCACTACCTCCGCCTTTATCGAGAAGGCACCAATCACCGCCCTACGTACCTGTTTTACGTCGCTAACTCCGTGCTCAGCGACCTTTTCGCGTTTTTAACAAACACCGAAAATCTTGAACAAACACTTTCATCGTTTAGTCCGAGAGAAAAAGAAGCGTTTTTGGCGGGCATGCTTGACGCGGAAGGGCATGTTGACCTCATCAATCGATGCGTCAAAATTTCACAAAAAGCTGGTCACGTACAACGAACTCTTCTCGGTCTGCTTGCGCCGTATGGCGCCGTCTATGACGGCATAAACGTCGTTATCCAAAATCGCGATTTTGTTCTAGCCGTGCTTCCCCACGTTCGTTCCTCGAAAAAGCAAGCGTTAAAAAACTGGTTACGCCATAAATTGTTACGGGATGACTACGCCGTCGTGCTTTCTTGGATGGCGGCAAACCCGAACGCGACCCGTTTTCAAATTAGCACCAGTTTCGGCAAACGGTTGAACCACGTTGTACGGGCTCTCCTACAAGCACGCCTCGTACGACAAACGCCGATGTGGCCCGTCCGCCTCTCAATAACCAAGCGCGGTACCCACTGGCTCGCCAAACGAAAAAACGTTATCCGTGACCGCTTTCGGGAAGCGAAAGAATTCCACATCACGACGCACGGAAAATATCGATTAAACACAGCGGCCATTCAGTTTTTGGCCGGAGGGAAGTCACCATGATGGCGCCTGTTCGTTGCTTTCAGTTGCGGTAAAGTTGTTGCAGACCATGCGGATGAATTCGCGGAGCGCGTCGCGAAAGGCGAAAACCCCGCGAAACTGCTCGACGAGTACGGCTTCGAGCGCTACTGCTGCCGCCGCATGCTCCTCGGCCACGTGAACCTCATCGACGAAATCATCCCCTACCCGCGGTTCTAATTCTCTTTATTCCCGTTTGTTTTGATTTGACCACTGGAAGGCAGGCTGCGAAAAGAAGGCGTCGGGACAACACGTCTTAGTCGCATGAGCATCGAGCTCGACGCAGATGCTGCGCGCCTCGCCTCCTACTTGACGTTTGACGGTCACTTGTCCGCCGACCTCAAGCAATTCTACCTCTCGTCAAGTGATGAAAGCGCACTAAAGGATTTCGCGAGAATCGTGCGGGAAAAATTTGGGGTTGAAGGAAAAACCGAAGAAGGAATGGGACATGGGAAAAGTTGGAAGTACCGCGTCCTTCGCTCCCACCCGGCACAAGAACTTTACCGATTAGGTGTTCCGAGGGGAAACAAGACTAAATCCGAGTTTCGAGTCCCCAAGTGGGTTTCGGAAAGCCGGGCGAATGCCACCGCCTACCTGCAAACGGCCTTTGACTGCGAAGGAAGCGTTAGCATTAAGGGAAAACAGGCCGACCTTCGCTTCAGTCTCGCTAAAGATGTCCGCTTGATGGAAAATGGGCTCGCCTTTCTGGAGGATTTGAAACGGCTTTTGTCTCTTTTTGGGGTTGCCTGCACGAACACATGGCTCGTTCCAGGAAACAAGAAGAAGGACGGGAGCGAAACCGCGTTCATGAACTTTCGAGTCAAGCAGAAATCGAACGACTTATTTTACCAAAATGTCGGTTTCGGTAACTCTCTTAAACAAGTGCGTTTACAAGAATTGCTTGGTTACCCTTGCTAGCGGGACTCTTTTTTCGAGTCCCGCACGGGATGGGACTCCTTCTTCAACGGACTGAAATGTTGAACGAGGGGCATTTTGCTGTGGGGTAACCTGGTAGCCTACTGCCTTGGGGACTGTCCCTGCTGGCTAGACTCCATGAAAGCCAGTGGCAGCTAAAGTGGCAGCGACCCGAGTTCAAATCTCGGCAGCCCCACTCCCCTTTTTTTCGAGGAACGGTTAGCGGCAGCCGGGGGGGCGTGTGGAGGTTTTAAAAACGCCGTGGCGCGTAACCCTTCTCGCCATGGTCCGCTCAACGGCGCGCCGGTCCGCCGCGGTTTTCGTCACCGCTCTCGCACTCCTCGCGGCTCCCGCTTCCGCGGCGGCCGCCAACGCGACGCCGGGCTGGGAGGCCGCGCTCGAGGAAAGCTGGTTCGCGCAAATCGGCGGCTTCCACACTTTCGCCGTTATTGTCGCGCTCCTCGCCGCGTTTTACGCGTGGCGCATGCGGAGCCGCGTCGGCAACCTCCTCAAACCCTTGTTCACTTACAGTTTCGCGGGCTTGATTGCGCTCTCGCTCAGCCACTTCTTCGAAGTCCTCACCATGCTCGGCGTCTTGGCGTGGGACGAGTTCACTGTCGAGTTCTTCGAGCACACATTCATCGCCGCCGGCGTCGCCCTCATCGCGTACGCCCTCTACAAAACGCACCAGGGCTTCCCCAAGGACTGATTCCAATGGATTGGCGCTCGGAGCTGGAGGGGCAGAGCGCGGTGCTCGTGCGCATCCCGGACGAGGCGTACGGCGAAACCGCGACGCGCGTCGCCGCCGAAATCGCGGCCGCTTACCCGCGCGTGTGCATCGTCACGCTCGCCAAGCCCCGCGCCGCCCTCCTGCAGTCCCTCAAGAAGGCGGGCGTGGACACGAAAAAGATTTTCGTCATCGACCCCGTCACGGGGAAGGGCGAGGACGCGGAGGGCGCGCGCTACGTGTCGAGCCCGAGCGACTTGACGGAACTCGCCATCGCCTACGCGCAAACCTTGGACGAATTCAAGCAGCAAGCCACCCTCGTCGACGCCGTCAGCGTCCTCTTCGCGTACTCCCCCATGGACGCCGTCCTGCGCTTCGCGCACACCCTCATCACGAAGACGCGCCTCACCCAAACCAAAGCCATCTTCCTCGCCGGCAAGGACGCCGCCAAAGAGCGCGGCGTCCACGAACTCTACGCCTTCCTCGACAAAGTCATCGACGCCGCCTAACCGGCGCGCACCCGCAACCCCCGACGCCTTCAAAACCTTTATAGCGCCAGCCCGCCCTCTCCCTACTCACCCATGCCCGCACCCAGACGCGCGTACCGCAAACCCGCCTTCGAGGCCGTCAAGCCCTCGTTCAGCGCTCCCGGCAACCCGCCGCGGCCCTTCGAGCAGTGCACCCTCACCCTGCGCTCCAAAACGCTCGGCAAAAGCCTCGTCACGCTCAGCTTCACGCCGCGTCGCGACGACGTCTTTCTTGAGCGACTCTATGTCGGCGGCCCTGAACTCCTCTCGCGCGGCGCTTCCCACCTGCCGAAAAAAAGTAGTCTTCACCTCGGCACCCTCGCGTTGAAGCACCTGGCGCAGTGGATGCGGCGCGAAAACGAACGCCGCGTTACTCGAGCTGGAAGTGGCGGCAAGGAATTGCGCGGCGTTGAACTCGAACCGTACACTATTAAGGAATTCGACGAGTTCGCTTACCCACCCCTCAAATTTTACAAGAAACTCGGTTTCCATAACGAGTGGGACAAGGAGGGCAAAACGCATTTTCGCAGCAACCTCGAACAAATCGAGACCGGTGTTTCTCGCCTCCTCGGCGCCAATAAAAAACCCGACCGCCCCAAACCTTAACGCGCGGCCGTAGTCTAGTGGTAGGATACTAGCCTTCCAAGCTGGAGACGCGGGTTCAATTCCCGCCGGCCGCACTTTACAAGAGTTGAATCAGTATGCCTCGAAAGCCTGAAATCACGCTCGAAATCGGGCACAGCGATCACCCACTCGTGAAAACAACTAGCGAATCCCATGCCGCCCGTGATTTTCCGCGCCCGAACGAGCGCTACCTCGCCCTGGATTTGAACGAAGCAGGCGTTGCAGCGTGGATACGGGAATCCGGGGTTCGTGAGGGAACCAACCCGGGTCCAGGCCCGCTGGTAAAGGCTTGGCAAGAACAGTTACGGGAGGGAACGAAGTACCTCCAATCGAAGCGTAAAGAAAACCCGCGCATATGGATTGCGCGCGGCGGCGCCACACTGAAGGGGGGTTTGCCGTTGCGGGATGAAAGCGTTCACGAGGTGCTTGTTCGGGACGTGCTGAACGCGGGATTATATCCAGTCCTCCTCGAAAAAAATGCTTCGCGAAATTCACCGCGTCCTCAAACCCAGGGGTCGATTGTCCCTCGTCCAAACGGCGGGGCGTCACGGTTCAAAAAACGAAGCGATGTTAATCGGTAAGCGCGGCGTCATCCAGGGACCTCAAGCCTCGCTTTTAGGTGCGCTGTTCAAAAAACAAAAATTTGGCCACGCCAAGTTCCCTGATATCAAGTTTCTCTTCCTCACCAAGAAGCGACTCGCTAAACCGTAGACGGTTTACGGCGTGATGGCCTTATGCAGATTCAATTTGTTTATTGTCCGCGTTGCGGGGAGAAGCTCGCCGAAAAGCAAGTCGAAGGAAAGCAGCTGCAAGCGTGTCAGGCGTGCGGGTTCGTGTTGTTCCGCAACCAATCGCCGACTGTGCTCGTGTTCGGGGTGAATGACGAGCGCGAGTTGTTGCTCGTCAAGCGCGGCAGCGAGCCGTTCAAGGGGGAGTGGGCGCCGCCGGGCGGCTTTCTGGACGCTGACGAAACCCCTGAAGCGGCGGCGAAGCGCGAGACGCTGGAAGAGACCGGCATCGCGGTTGAGCTTTTGCGCGTGCTCAACTTCGAGGTCTTGGATTACGAAACCGAGCACGGCTCCAAAAAAATCCTTCAAATCTCCTTTCACGCGCGGCCCGCGGGCGGGATGCTGCGGCCGGGGAGTGACGCGCAAGAGGCCCGCTGGTTCCCTCTCGACGCCCTCCCGCCGCTGTGCGTGGGGGCGAAGGGAGTCGCACAGTTAAAAGGCGAACGCGGCTAAACCCCCGACAATTAGGCTCTTCGCATTCGTGATTCTTGATGGCGATCAAGTCGGTTCTCTTCAATTTTGACGGCACGCTGGTGGACAGCGATGACGCCGTGGTGCGTTCATTCCAGAACGCGTTCACGAAAAGCGGCTTGCAAGCGCCGACAGCGGAAAAAGTGATGCAGTTTAGCACCCTCAAAATGGTGGACTGGGTGAAAGCGCTGCTTAAAGAGCAAGGCGTCGAGGACGAAGCGAAAGCGCAGGCCTTGCGCGAACTCGTGGCCATCAAGTACATCACGTTTTATTTTCCATCGCTAGGCAAATTGCCGGACGGAAGCAATGAGGCGCTCAAAAAACTCAAGCGAAAATACCGCCTCGCGATCGTGACGAACAACTCGCGCGAGCAACTGCAAAAAATCATGGGGCTCGTCAAACTCGCGGACGCGTTCCGCTTAAGCGTGTGCTACGACGAGGCGCAAACCCCGAAACCCGACCCCGCATGCCTCGTCTACGCTATGGATAAGTTGGGCGTCACGAAAGACGAAACAATTTATCTTGGCGACTCGCAAACCGACGTAGACACCGCGAAAAACGCGGGAGTGCGCTTCATTCTCTTAAGCAAGCCGCGCAACGCCGAACTGCAAGGCGTGCAGCGCGTCGCGAACCTCGACGAGTTATACGCGCTGCTCGAAATCGAACGCAAAACGGCGGCAAAAGCGAAAAACTAGTTCTCTAAGTTTCTAAGGCGTTTAGTGTGGCGGCGCTTAGTTGTTGGCGACGAGTTGCGCGGCGGCTTGGTGGGCGGCGAGTTGGGCGGGATCGCCGAGCTTGATGAAGATTTCGCCGAATAAGGCGTCCTGCCAGGCAAGCATTTTTTGCTCTTGCACGAGGTGCAGAACGGGTAACAGGTTGTAGGAGACGAGTTCGCTGAACGGCATGCCGGTGCCGCCGTTGTGGCTCGATTCTTGAAGGAGGCGACTGAAGAGCACGACGCCCTCGCTGTCCTTGAGGCTGTGCGCCAAGTCGTAGACGTGCTGCATGCGCTCCTCCATGCTCAACTTCGGCAGCTCGATGTTGAGGATTTTCGGCACACCCGCCACGATGGGCCGCTTCGGTCCTTCCTTCATGACTTGCTCCACGGCCGCGACGAGTTCTTCGAGCGTGAGGCGCCGCGAGCGCGGGCGGTTGCTGCGCAGCACGAGGTCGGGGATGTCTTCCGCGATGAGGGCTGGTTCTTCGTAGAATTCCTCGGGTTCGGGTTCTTCGAGTTGCAAGGCGTCCGCCTTGAAGCGCAACAGGAGGGCGGAGGCGAGGATGACGTTCGCCGGCACGCGCAAGTCAAGAGATTGGAGTTCGCGGACTTTCTGCAGGTACGCGTCCGCGACCGCGACGAGGTCGATGTCCCACGGGTCCATTTGCTGCGTGTTCACTAAGTCAAGGAGGAACTCGCGCCACGTGGGTCGGACGACAACCGAGAGGAGGTCCATACTAGCAACGCTCGCGCGGATTTGCCGCCCCCAAAACGCCGGGCGGGAAAGGGTTGAACACACCCAACACCCCTTCCACGAATAAAAGCGTTTTGGGGGGGTTACCCCAGGGGCTTAAAAACGCCTCCCAAGCCCTCAACGCCTACTTTCCGAACCGCGGGTGGGTGTTGCAGGCCGCCATCGCGGTCGTTGAAACCCTCGCCGCCATCCCCTTCATGTTTTTGTTGACGCGCGTGTTTTGGCCGCGGCGACGCTACGAATAGGGTTTTAAATAACGCGGGCGTCGTTCAAGAACAAAGAAATTCTTGGTGACTTTTTTCATAATGATTCGCCTCAAAACCGGTATTCCAGGCATGGATGAGCTTATCGAGGGGGGTTTCCCCGAGGCGTCCTCGATTCTGGTTGCGGGCGGTCCAGGCACCGGCAAATCCATCTTTTCCTTGGAGTACTTGTACTATGGTGCGAAGGATTATGGGGAGCCGGGCGCGTACGTCACCCTCGAGGAGGGGGCGCACAACATTTGGTGGAACATGCAGCGCTTCAAGTGGGACTTGATGCCGCTCGAGCGCGACAACAAGCTGAAGATTTTCAAGTTCGAGCCCGATCTTAACATTAAGGAAGACATTGAGGGGCAAACCAAGCGCATCGTCGAGAAAGCCAAAGAAATGGGGGCCAAACGCCTCGTCATCGACTCCGTGACGGCGCTCTCGTTTTGGATTGACGACGTCGCGAAAATCCGGTACGCGATTTACGTCCTCATCGAAGAACTCCGCAAACTCAACGCCACCACAATCCTCACCTGCGAAACGCTCGGCGGAAAAAACGAGTCGTCCCGCTTCGGCGTCGAGGACTTTCTCACGGACGGCGTACTCGTGATGAGTTACCGCCCCCCACACCGCTTTTTGTACGTGAAAAAGATGCGGGGCACCAAGCACTCGCTCGGCATCCACCCCTTAGAAATCACGCCGGAAGGCATTCGCGTGAACGACAAGGAAGAAGTGTCGTGGGAAGCCATGTCCGACTAAACGAGGGGAACGCAATTTTATGGACGGCAGCATCGCGGCGTTGTTCGATATCCTTGTCCTCGTGGCGGGCGCTCTGGTGTTCGTGAGCGTGCTCGCGTACTTCGCGATCTTGTTTGTGCGCGTGCAGAGCCGCCAAGCCCCCGCGGACTGGCGCATCTCGCTGCTCTTTTACGTCGGCATCTTCTTCCTCACGCTCTCCATTCTGGTGCCAGCGGCGGGCCGCTTTTACGGCCAAACCCTGCGCCCTGAAGTCGCCTCGGGCTTTCTCGTCCTCGCCCTCCTCGCGTTCTTTTACGCGCTTTATCAGCGCATGGAGTTCACGGTCGCGGTTGCACAACTCCCCGAGTCCAAGCAAGCGCAAGCAAACCGCGGGCACACGCGCGGCAAGCGCCGCTAACGCGTTTTAGCGTGCGCGTTCGGCGAGAAAGCCCTGCAATTCAGCGTTCCAGCGCACGCGCCTAAAACCGTTCTCGCGGAGGCGTTGCGCAACTCCTTTCGCCAAGTTTTTGCCGGCCTTCGCGCCTGGGCTGCCCACGTAGTGGTAGAGGCGCGCGCCGGGCTTGCTCACGCGCGCGAGTTCGCCATAAAAGTCGGCGCCGTAGAGTTCGCCCGCGTGCGTGAAGCGGGGCGGGTCGTGGCACACGGCGTCGAAGTAGTGCGAGGGGAGGGCGCGGATGGTGCGTTCGGCGGGTCCGATGAGGATTTCGACGGGCGGCGTGAAGAGAAGACGCGAGGCGTGGTTGAGGCGTGCGAGTTCGAGGACGGCTTCGTTTTTCTCCAAGCTCACGACTTTGCGCGCGCCACGCTCAAGGGTGGCGGCGGCGCTGTAACCGAGTCCCGTGCCGACGTCGAGCACGGCATCCCCTTCGCGGATGTGGAGCGCGGTGGCCCGGCGTTTGGCGTCCTCGACGGGCGCCACTTTGCTTGTTAAGTGCATGTGGATACCGTCGATTTCGAGCAGCACGCCGTTTTGGTACGCGAGACGGTAGCGCGAGTGACCGTCGAAGAGCGCGGCTTTGGAAAAACCGTCCGGGCGCAGCACGAACACGTCATCGGGCTTGTAGCGCTTGGGCCAAATTTTTTGGAGTTCAGCGCGCGTGAAGCACAAGTTGGGAAAGTAAACATGCGTAGCGGTGATGTGCACGTCGCCGTTGATTCGCAAGGCGGCGTGAGAGTCTTGCGTTTCTTTTTTGAGCGTTTTTTGCAGCGCAGCCAAGTCAGCGCCAGCGAGCAGGACAGTCATCGCGAAAAACCCCCCCCCAGAAATGGATTGCGGAATCGACGCGAAAAGCGTAGGGAAGCCGAATGAGGTTTTAAATACTCGCCCCGCGTGGTTGCTCGCGTATGCCTGAGCGCCGAACAACCGACCCCGCCGCGCCGAGTCCGCGGGGGTCCACGATTTATGGCGAAAAGCCGCCTGTCGAGTTTAAGGTCGGCGAAGAGGAGCGCAAGCCTTCGACGCTCCCCCCGTTCATCAAGCGCCTGGGGCGCGGGGGTCGCGCGGGGCGGCGCGAAAAGTTTTCGGACTCACTCAAGGAAAACCTCGCGTTTTTGAGTTGGGACATTTCGCCGGATGAGTTCTTCGGCGCCGCGGGAAACTTGGGCCTCTTCATCACCGCCGCGGTGGGCGTTCTGTTCGCGAGCCTTATAGTGGTGGGGGCGCCCTTGTTGGCGGACGCGTTGTTTAAGTTCGGCAAGTTCGAGGTCACGCAACTAGAAGCGGCCGCGTTCGTCGTGACGGCCGCCGTGCTGCTCTACGGCCGCCGCTTGGGGGCGTTGTTCCTCGAGTCCTCGATTAAGAGCGTGGTGGACGGCGAGCGAGCGCTGGCGCTGGGTTACATTCCCGAAATCGTGAACTACCTCATCATGAGCATGCGGCTCTCGCCGAACCTGGAGAAGGCGTGCGAGTTCGCCGCGACGCACGGGCGCGGCCGCATCGCGGAAGACTTCAAGACCCTGGTGTACTACACGCAAATCGGCAAGTACGAAACCATTGAAGAGGGCTTGGATGAACTCGCGTATCGTTGGGGCCCCGTGAATGACGATTTTAAGAACGCCTTGATTTTGATTCGCACCGCCGTGCTCGAGAGCGACAAGGCGCGCCGCGAAGCGCTGCTGGAGAAAGCGGCCGCAGACGTGTTGGAAGGCTCGCGCGAAAAAATGGACCTCTACGCACGCGCCCTCCACCAACCCACGGTTTACTTGTACTACTTCGGCATCCTCCTGCCGCTCATGCTCGCCATTGTGCTCCCCATCGGCTCGAGCCTGGTGCCAAACCTTCCCTTCGGCCGCCCCGAATTCCTCATCATCATTTACTGCTTCCTCATCCCCGCCGGCGTCTTCATGTTCGGCCGCAGCATTTTAGCGGGGCGGCCCCCCACGTACGTGGCGCCCACGATTCCACAAAATTATCCCGGCCTGCCCCCCAAAGGAACGATTAAGGCGGGTGCCGTGAACGTGAACGCGACGCTTCTGGCTCTCCTCGTCCTCGTCGGCGTGGTGACGGCCGGTTTTTTGGCGGACGCCGCGTTCAAGGCCAGCGTTTCGCCGTTTCAAGCCCAGCAAGTGCTCATCGCGTCGCCACACCTCAAGTACTTCTGCCCGCAGACGACGAACGCGAACGGCGTGACGGTGGAGAACGCGGTCGCGTGCAACCCCTTCGTAGGGCGCTTCATGATTTCCGGCATTCTTATCGGCTTTAGCTTGGCGGTCTCGATTTACTTGTGGGGCCGGTACGCGGCGCGCAAACAAGTGCAGGACGGCATTCGGCAAATGGAGTCCGAGTTTAAGGACGCGATTTACGTGCTCGCCTCGCGCCTCGGCGAAAACCGGCCGATTGAGGACGCGCTGCAGCACGCCATCGAGTTTTTGCCGAAGAGCAAGGTCACGCAGGAGACGTTTCGCAAAATTGTGGAGAACATTACGCAGCTCGGCATGACGCTGGACTCGGCCGTGTTCGACAAAACTTACGGCGCGCTGCGCTACATGCCGTCGCAAGTGATTCGCGGCGGCTTCAAAATCGTTATCGACGCCGTCGGCTTGGGGGTGAATGTGGCGTCGCGCTCCCTCATCGGTTTGGCGCTTCAGTTGCGGGACCAAGAAAAAATTGATGAAATGCTCAAGCGCCTCCTCTCCGACGTCACGAGCATGCTCTCCACGATGGCGACCTTTATCGCGCCCGTCGTGCTCGCCGTCGTCGCCTCCATGCAGCAACTCATCATTAACTCCCTTATCGGGGCGTCCGCGGGGCAGGAGGCACTGGGAACGACGCCAGCCACAACTGGCTTCGGTGGGGGTCTCGGCTCGATGTTTAAGGCGTCGAACTTGCAGAACTCGGCGGATCCCGCTACGTTTATGCTCGTGATGGGGCTTTACGTCATTGAAATCGTCGTTCTCCTCACGTACTTTAACGCTCAAGTCGAGGACTCGAACAACCCGCTTCACACGTACACGAGCATCGCGAAAACGCTCCCCATCGCCGCCATCGTGTACTGCGCCGCCATCTACGTCGTCAGCACCACTCTCGCCGGCACGGGCTAAACTCCGACTCGCCGCGATGCGCTGCTTGATGAAGTCGCAAGGTTTAAATCCACCCGCCAAATACTCTCAGCGACAGCGATTCCCTTCCCCCAGAGGTTGAGAACACATGAAGTATCTTCGCGAACGCCGCGGTCAAGCCTTCGAAACCATGATGCTCGTGATTTCCGTCATCATCGCCGTGGCGATTCTCGGCATCCTCACCGGGTTTTTAGCGAACATCAACATCGGGTCTCAGAGCGCGAAGGACACGATTACTACCCTCCTCAAGCAAGTGGAGAGCAAGAACATCGGTTCCGCGTCAACCGACGGCGCCACGTTCGCGGCGGCCGACATCATCACGGCCGTCGAAGTCATTCAAGGCACGTCAATCCAATCAACGAAAATCAAGTTCAAGTGCAGCGACCCCTCGTTCTGTAGCGACTCGACCGCGCCGATGACCACAACGGACACTAAAATCACGGTGACCAGCAAGGCCAAAGGCTACATTTTCGCTTGCAAAGGCCCCGCCGACACGAATTACCACGTTTGCATCGGTTCGAGCGATACGAAAGTCACCGTGAGCAGCGACTGCCTTACCACGTGCGGCTTGGGCTAACCGCCTCCTTTTTCTTTCCCTTTTCCCCTTCTCTTGAGCGGGTGACGTATCGTGACGGGATTGCGCGGCTCCGAGTGGACCCCCTTGTACATGATGATTGTGATCGCCATTGCGGCCATTGTGATCGTGAGCCTCGTCAAACCCGCGTTCGTGCTGGCGAGTCAGGACGCGGCGGCGCGCGCCCAAGAAGCGCAGTACGCCGCCAAGGCCGGACTGTTCTTCCTCGCGCTCCGACGCTAAAGTCTGCAGCCGCGCCTCCATCGTTTTTTAACCCCGCTTTCCTTCCAGCCAACATGCACTTTAAGCCACGGCGCGGGCAGGCGGACGCCCCCATCGAGCTCCTCGTCGCCGTCATCATCCTTTCAATGAGCATGGCGCTTGCTTTCGCCGTCATTAACCAGTCGAATCAAACCCAGTGCCTGGCTGAACTCAAAAGCAAGACGCGGGAACTCCAAGCCGCCATGGTGGATGTCTCTCTCGCCTCTCCGCCCACGTCGCGCGAAGTCACCTTCACGCTTCCTTCGTGCCCGGGGGAGAAGTTCGTGGGGCTGCGCGTGGCGCGCTACAACAACCCGGATTACTGCACGTCGTGTCCAGGGCGATACGGGGGTTGCTGGAAGATTGAGCCGTTGTACGTGGAGCGTACGGGCGATCGCGTGTATGTGAGTTCGGACGCAAGTATTTGCGCGGAAATCAGCGGCGGCGTCGGTATCGAGGACGAGTACGCGCCGGGCTCGACTACGGGTCAGTCTTCAAACGCGTATTGCTCTCCCTTGTCGTTCAATAGCTGCCCCGCCACTCCAGATATGACGGGCGGCAACGCGCAAAACCCGTTGTGCGCGTCGGAAAACGCGAACGCGTGCTCGGACACGAGCGGGAACCTCTGCCGCACCATTGGTTCGAAAGACAGCCAAACGTACGTCATTCGCCTCACCAAGCGCACGTATTTGGGCGGCTCGTCGGGGGGCGCGGCGGAGTTGGCGTACATCGGCGTGTGCGCGATGACGCCGCAAAACTATGACTTACTTAATAGCGGTAAGGGGGTAGGCTAGGGTGGCGCGCCGCGGCGAAATCGCGTTGTTCGTGCTCACGAAGATCGCGATGCTGTTCTTCATTCTCGCCCTCGCCCTTATTTTGACGTCGGCGAGCGGCGTCTTCAAAGCAAGCCTGTGCGAGGGACAAGCGCAACTCGAAGCCGAGCGGATTTCAAGCATCCTCACGCAAGTCATCAACTCTCCCCTAGAGGATGAGCGTCGCGTGTACGCCTTTGAGCCTATCTTGAGTATTGGGAGCGATGATTTGGCGCGCTACGAAATCAATATCACGAACTTCCAGCAAGACCCCGCTTACCCAACCTCGTGCCCCTCCGGGGCGGGGACGACGTCAGGCGGCTGCACGGGCTTTCTGCAAGTTCTCGTTCAGACGAGCCGACAAGAGTGCGGGGCGGGCTCGCCCGCGCCGTACAAGGACTTCAAAATCCAGTTATTTTCGACCGCGTCGAATATGGTGGACACCAACTCCTTGCATCGAGCCGCTGCGGGTGCGGGCGTGCTCACGATTCAACCCTCGCGTTCCGACATCGAAGTTTCGGGTGACTGCCAGCCGGGGGGGTGCCGCTCGAAATACCTTGTCGTCATCAAGTGCAAGAAGAAATCGTTTCCTGCCGATAATTACTTGTTCGTGGAGGACTGCCGGAGCGCGAACCCGGAGTCGTGCCTCAAGTTTTCGTCCACGACAAGCGATTCCAGCGCGGATTTAAAGTCGATTTGTGAAGTGCAAGTCACATGAATTTTGAAACGAGTCCGCGTCGCGGCTTTATCGGTCCGCTCGGGGACGATATCCCGTCCCTTTTCCCCATCATTTTCGGTATTCTGCTCTTTATCGGGGCGCTCGCGTACGCGTCGAACGCGCTCGCAGTCAAGAGCAGCGCGCTGGACGTGAGAAAGGCGGCGGTCGAGCTCGCCTACCTCGTCACGGAGCGCGGTGAGTTGACGCTCGACGAAATCAATCCAGGCGCCACCGCTGGGGGAGCGATTAATCCGAACAGTAAGTGCGAGCCCGTCATCCAGCCGTTCGCGGAGTCGCACCACGTGAAGGTACGCGTCACGCTCAAGCGGTACTGTGACTACGTGAGTTTGACGAGCGACCCGTACGAGAAGGACACGACGGTCGGAAGCACGAGTTATGAGGGCGCGGTGTGCGACACGTCCGTGGACTCGGAGCACCCGTCGGGCGCGAAGCCGTCGAACGCCGTTGTGTTGAATTACCCGGTGAGCGTGCCGTGTCCGGGCGCGAGCGACTTTCGGCGCGGCTTTGGAATGGTGAACGTGATCGTATGGCGCTAACCCGCGGGCAGGCGGCCGTGTTTGACGGCATCTTCTTTCTCCTCATCACGAGCGCGAGCATCGCCATGATGTTCGTTTTCTTGGTGAATTACGGGGCGGGGCAAGAAAAAGTCCTTCAAACCGCGCACGTCGTGAACTACATGACGAGCGCCTTCAAGGAGGTTTACTTCCTCGACGCGAGCCTTCTGAGCAAGGCGGCGAACGACGGGCGAAATTACGACGCGACTCTTCCGAATGGAAAGCTGAACCCGTACGGCGGCCTTGCGAACCCGAACACGGGCTGTCCCTCCCTCGGTCGCTTCACGGGTTCGGTGAGCGTGGCGGATTTGCTCAAGAAGGATTTGGCGGACGGATTGATGGACGACAAGTACGGCTCGATCGGGAACGTCCTCAATACGACGCCACCGGGCGCCATTGCGCCGAGTGAAGCGCCAGGCAAGACAGCGTTACGGTGCGCGGTGAAGGAAGTCATGAAGCCGTTCGAGGCGGCGGGGTATAGTTACTTCGTGGAAGTCTTTGACAGCCGAAACGTGCCGACGTACCCCACCACGCGCGCCGCCGGCGGTTTGCCAGGCGGGACGAACGCGGCAGTCGACCAAACGGACCCGTCGAAGAGCGTGGTGACGAATTCGCCGCTCGCGATTGGCGCCACGCCAAAAATTCGTCAGTGCGAGGACGTGACGAGTATTTCGGCGCAAAACCTCGTCGTCGCCTCGCCGTTTCGCGTGATTACGGCCGCTTCGGCGGCGGGCGGGCAGGAGAGTCAGGCGTTCGTGATTCGCTTGTGCATTTGGCCGCAAACGCCGGCCGAGCGCCACTAAAAAAAACGAGGGGTTTTTTAGGCGCCGCGGGGGACGAGGACGGTTTCCCCGCAGTGGGGGCAGACGTAACTAATTCCGTCCGGACCGGGCGTCACGCTGGGCGAACAATTTGAGCACAAGGCGTTGCCGCAGTAAGGGCAAATGATTTGCTTAGCGGTCGGCTTGTGACAGTTGCTGCACGCGCCGCCTTCCGCCGCCTTGGAGGCTCCCTTGCGGGCCTCTTTTTTCTCGCCAGCAGCGGGAGGCGTTGTCGTTGCGGGGCCGGTTAAGCCGAGGAGTTGGGCTTCGAACTCGTTCGGCGCTTTCTCTTTTTCTTTGGGGGTGCCGAGGAGTTCTTCAAGGGAAGATGGAGCGGCTGGCGCGGCGCCTTCCGCGGGCTTGGCTTCGCCGGCTTGCTTGCTGGTTTTCCCGAGCTCGCCAGCGGGCGCTCTCTTGGCCAGAGGGAGGATATCACTGATTTCGGCCGCTAAGTCTTCGAATTCTTCGGGTTTAAGCGGCGTTACCGCGCCTTCAACGGGCGCAGCAGGCGCGGCCTCGGCGGGTTGCTCGGTTTGCTTGACTTGGCGGTAGCGTGGAATGTGGCGGCGCGGCGCCTCGGCGGCGGGCGCGGCAGGGGTCGGGGTTTGCTCTCCGCTCGGCTGTGCGGCAGCTTGAGAACCGGGCTGCGGCGGCAACCCTTCGGGGGGTAGTTCGGACAGACCGCGCTCTTGGCCGGGCAAAAGATAGCGATAATGGACGGTTCGACGCTCTTTGAGTTCTCCTTCCGCTTGCTGAATCAATCC
>JBBILJ010000005.1:0-30154 GCA_037444945.1 Microcaldota archaeon
AGGCATAAACGAGTAGAGGGTGAGGGCGGGGAGAGCGAGCCAGAGGAGGCCGATGGCGAGGGCGATGAGGAGGCAGAGGACGGCGTACGTGTAAAGCGCGCCGCGCTTGCGCCACGTGCGCAGACCTTTCCAGAACACCCAAAAGTAGGCGGGGCTGGCGAACTCGACGCCGCCGAACGCGACGGTGAGAACGGCGAGGACGAGTTGAATGAGTGCGGCGTCCACCATATGTGCGTGAGGCGCGCGCCCTATTTCAAACTATCCGTTCGGCTGAAAACCGGCGCCGCGAACCGTGACGCGCACCCGCTCTTCTTCTTCGCGGAAAGTGACGCGCTCGCCCAAGAACGCGTGGATGACGCGCGCGTTCGTTTCGAGGTGTTCGGTAAGTTTGGGAACCGTGAAGTGCGTGGTGCCGGGAGCGAGGGCGGCGTAGGGGAGGAGTTGGTCGGCGAGGCGCGCGTCGATGGCGGCACGGCTGGACTCAAAGGCAGTGAATTCAGCGAAGGCTTCTCGCGCGACGCGGGCGGAGGGCTTACCCTTTTCGCCGAGCACGTCAAAGCCCGCGACCGCGTTTTCATGGCTGGCTTCGAGGTAGCACTCGTTGCCCGGCGAAGCGGCTTTCACGGTGCGCGTCTCGAATTTGAGTTTGAGGTCGGGAAACTTTTCGCCGCAGAGGCGACGGCACTCTTTTTCCTCGGCTTGCGCGACGCCAATCGGCAGGCCTGCGACCGTGTAGACGCCATTGGCTTGCTGGAGGTTGCCGCGCGCCGCGAATTCAGCGGCGCTGAGACGATTAGACGGCGTTACGGTTCCGCTCAGCAGGCCGCCGCCGACGGGATAGAACCCCCACGGGTCGGCTTTCGCGTCCCCCCACACCCCCATTTTTTTGGCGGCCGGCAAAAAGACGCGTTGAAGATAAGTAACAGACGGACTCCACGGCACCGCGGTGCCGCCGCGAATCGAAAAAGTCATGGGTTGCTCGCCGAACACATACAGGGGGAGGAGAGTTTGAAGGACAAGAACCGTCGAGCCCGCGGTTCCAATGTCGATTTCAATGATTCGAGCTTGAACGCGGCTGGGAGTGAATTGGAGGGTTTTGGAGCCGAGCTCGGCGCCGACCGTTTGCGCGCCGCAAGCAAGACAAACGGCGCGCACCGCGCTCAAATGCTGCGCTTTCAAGCCTCCCGCCCCTCGCGCGCCACGAATATTGTCCATCCGAAAAGGTTGCTGGAGGAGGGCGGAGAGGGAGAGCGCGGTTCGAAGGAGTTGTCCGCCGCCCGCAGAACCGTCAAGGTGAATCATGAGGAAAGTCCGTTTGGGTTAGGCGGCGAAGAGTAAGTACGCGACGAGGGTGGGAAGGGTGATGAGAAGGGCGTCGCGCACGAACACGCGCCAGTCACTGCGTCGCGTCACGCTAAAGAGGTAACCGAGTTTGGCGACGAGGGCGGCGAACACGGCGGCGAGGAGAGCGGCGGTCGCCGTACCCGCGGTGAGGCCATGCTGAGCGTAAAGTTGCGCGATGGACGCGAACACGGACGCGGTCGAGATAAGGCCACCGAAAAAGGACGCGGCGAGAATGCCGGTGGGGCCGTACGCGGCCGCGTGCTGGGTCACGACGTTGATGACGGTGAAAAGAAGGGCGAACTGCACTGCGAAGAGCAGTGAGAGGGAGCGGTCGACAGCGCGCAAACGCTGTGCGGCACCCGAATCAAGGGCGCGCCGAGCAAGGAAGAGGGCGGCGAGCAGCAGGACGGCGAGCGGAATAGCGGCGGTCGCCAGAGCGGGAGCGAGGAGGGCGAGAAGTAGAAGGTTGCGCGTGAGTTCACCGCCCGTGCCGAGGAGGTAGTGAACATTAAGGGTTTTCGCGTCGGTTTGGTGCAGGCGCTTGTTGGCGTAGTACAGGTAAGCGAGACTGGAAACGAGACCGCCGAAAAAGCTCGCATACACCGCGCCTTTTTCGCGCACGTACTTGTTGAAGAGGTGCGCGGTGAACGTGATGAGGCTGACGAGCACGATAACGAGAGCGAGGTATTGTAGCGAAACCGCGACGCCAAAGAGTTGAACGGGCTCAGCGGGCGCGAGGGGGTAGAGAATAAAAGCGAGGATGGCGAAGGCGAGCGCATCGACGAGTTCCTGTGTGGATAGCTTGCCGACGAGAGCGTGAACACGCCGCTTCTCGACGACGAGGAACGTGACGAGAAGGGCGGTAGCGCCGGCTTCAACAATTTGGCCCGCCCCCACGAGCGCGCCGAGGAGGAACGCGAACGGGATGAGGACGGCAGTCGTGACGCCGACTTGGTGGAGCTCCTTGGTTTTGAAGTAGTAGTAAAGGGCGGCGAGCGCGAAGGCGCCGAAAAGACCGAGCGCGAGAAAGCCGAGGTCGGCGGCCGAAAGCTCGGCGACGAGAAAACCCAGCACGGCGAGGAGCGCGAAACTCCGCACACCCAAGGGACTCTGTCGAATCGAGTGCTCCCGCTCAATGCCAATCACGCCCCCGATAGCGAGCGCGAGGACGAGCTTGAGCAGAAACGGCGTTTCTGGCGTCATGGCAATATAGTTCCCGCCGCAAAAAGGGAGCGCGGCGCGTCAGCCTTTGCGCGCCTTGCGGATGGCTTTCACGAAGTCCCCTGTCTTGTTCTGCACGTTATCCTTGTTTTCAACGGCGGTCCCGATTTGAATCCAGTCCGCCCCCGCGGCCACCAGGTCGGCAGCTTGCTGAGGCGTTCGGATGCCGCCCGCCACGATGTAGGGCACGTTCACGACACTCGAAATCGCTTTCGCAATCGTGGTGGGGACCGGGCCTAAGGGAGAGGCACTACCGGCATCCGTGAAAATGAAGCGCGACCCGGCGTACTCGCCGGCGAGAGCAATGGCGGCCGCAATAGCGGGCTTATGGCGCGGCACCACGTTTGCGTCCCCCACGTACCCCACGGTCCCGCCCGGCTCGACAACGATGTAACCGACGGGGAGGGGTTCCACCTTCATTTGGCGGATGCTGGGCGCCGCGAGCATTTGAGCTTGCGAGAGCCAGTACGGGTTGCGCGAGTTGAGCAGCGAGAGAAAGAACAAGGCGTCCGCGTGGGGGGTGAGGGTCGCGATGTTGCCCGGGAAAAGGATGACGGGGGTTTGGGTTTTCTCTTTGATGCATTTGACGACGTAGTCAAGCAGTTGTCCTTGCGCACCGATGCTTCCCCCAACCGCGACCGCGTCCGCGCCGCCTTCCGCAGCCGCGACCGCGGTTTTCACGGCGTCGTCTTCCGAGGGGTAGTCAACAGGGTCGATGAGGACGGACAGCAAGGGGTGGTCGTCGAGTTCGCGTAGCAGTCGCGTTTCGACGGGTCCCACGAGGTGCTTCTTCACCATAGGCTTCTCACCACCACTAACCGTTAGTTCGCTTCCCAGCCTTTTATACCCTTACCGCCCCCCGCCCGCCGCGCTCGCGGTTTTTTTAATTCCCGCCCCCCAAACCACTCCGAACCCCTTTTATGCCTACTTTGGACGACCTCACGGGCCGCGTCGCTAGCCAGTCGGGACTCACTCCCGAGGGCGTACGTCAATTGGCGCAAGAAAAGCGAGCGCTCTTCGGCGGGTTTCTCACCCCCGGAGGCGCGTTAAGGCTCATCGCACGCGAAAAGGGCGTCGCGCTCCCCAAACCCGAAGCAGTAGCGGCGCACCGCGCTCTCGCAAGCCTGCGGGACGGCGAGGAAGGCGACGCACTCGTCCGAGTGCTCTCCGTCGCCCCGCCGCGCTCGTTTGTGCGAGACGGACGCGAAGGTCGCGTCGGTAATGTTACCGTTGCGGATGCCAGCGGCACGGCGACTTTGGTTCTCTGGAACTCGGATGTTACGCGCTTCGAAAAGCTCGGCGCCGCGCGCAACGCCTGCCTTTCCATTCGCCGCGCGCGCGTCAAAACCGCCGCGTACGCCGCTCCTGGCGCCCTTCCCGTCGAGCTGCACGCGGGCCTGCTCACGCAACTCAAACTCGTCCTGGACGACCCCGCCCTCCCCCGCTGCGCCTTCCCCCTGCTTTCCCTCTCACAAGTTGATTCGAAGCCCTTTGATTTCGTGGCGCGTGTGCTCAGCGCCGGAGACGCGCGCGTGTTCGCGCGCAACGGCCGCGAAGGGCGCGTCGCCAAACTCGTGGTGGCGGACGCGAGCGCGACTGCCAATCTCGTGCTCTGGGATGAGTGGGCTGACTTCGCCCAAAAAATAAAACCCGGCGATATTGTGCGTGCCGAAAACGTGACTGCCAAGCGCGGTGCGGTGAGCGCGACGGGTGCGAGTCTGGACGTTTACGCGGCGCGAGAGTCGCGCCTCCTCCTAAACCCGCCGGGCGAGGGCGTGGCGGGCGGGGACGACTTGTGGCGCAATGCGTATCCCGCCAAAAAACTGGAGGATCTGCGCGACGGTGATGAAGCCCTCGTTACGGCTACGCTCCGCGAATTACCGAGCGCGAAGAGCCTCGAGAAGTGCGCGTCTTGTAACTCGACGCTCAACCCCAACAAGCCGTCGGCCGCGTGCGCGTGCGGCGCCACGCGGCGCCGCTCGCTTTTTATCGTGGAAGCCGTTCTCGAGGACGCGGGTGCTCGGCGGCGCGCGTCGTTCTTTGACCGCGAAGCGCGTGATCTTCTCGGCTTGCCTGCTCTTCATCTGGATCCGCAAGCCCTCCTCGACCTCAAAAAAGAGTACCTGCTCGGCAAGCGCGTGCGTCTTGTTGTGAAAGCCAAGCACAGCTCGTGGAGTAACTCGCTTGAACTCACGGCGAGGCACGTTCTCGCCCTCGAGTGAACGCTCGTGAGAGGGGGGGGAAGCCGAGTTAGGCGCCGTATTTTTCTAGAAGCGCGGACACTTTTTTTTCGAAGTCGGCGAGTGAACCGTCGTTTTGCAGGGTTTCATCCGCCAGACGCATACACGCCCCGATGTTTTGCGTGAAGCCCGGCTTGGCCGAAAGTTCGCCTTCCTCACTCGCCCGAAATTCAGTCAATGTTAGGCGGTGTTCGCCCGCGCGTTGACGCGTCAAAATTCGCTGGTAACGTAGTTCAACCGGGGCGTCAATCGCGACAAGCACAAAGTTTTGCCCGAACGCTTGGCGCAATTGTTCGATTTCGTCGGGGTGTCTTAAGCCATCCACGAGCGCGAGCGGCGGCTTGGCGGCGTGGATGGATTGCGCCGCGCGTTCGCCGAGCACGCCGCCGCCGAATTCGGCGCGCAACTCGTTCGCCGTCCGCACCAGCTCAGGGCGGGCCGTGGTCCGCCCCCGCGCGAGGCTCTCGCGGCGCACCTCGTCACTTGTACTGTAGATTACGGAGGTTGGGCGCAGGCGCTGGGCGATGTCGATGAACGCCTTCTTCCCTGCGCCGAGGGTTCCCGTGACGCCGAAGACGCGCAATTGAAAAACCCCGAAACTCTACGCTTTTCGTATGAACGGGCATCCAGTTCTTAAATCGTTGTCGGACGCGCTCGAAGCAAAGGAAGACAACGCCTTAAGGCTCGCCGAGCGCGTCAACGACGCTGCTCGCGCCTTTCACGCCCTTTCGCCTGAAGAGAAACGCGCCGTTGCGCACGAATTGTCGGAGCGCGTCAAGCAGGCCGCGGAAGCCATGACGGCGGACCGCGCGCACGGGGGTGCCGCCTTGCTCGTTCTCAAAGAGTACTTGGACGCGTACCACGCCGCGCAGTCGAAAACCGATTTTGGGGCGTTTGGCGATCCCGACAACTCCGATTTTGTGCGCGGATTCGTGTCGAACTACGTTTCTCGCGGGGACGAGCTCGGGCATCGTGCTGACTTAAAGCATTCGCACGGATTCGCGGAAGGGTGGGGTTGGGCGGCGTTCAAGCGCGCCAGTCGCCCCTAAAAAAAATAGGCGCGGTTCCTCTTTAGAGGAGGCCGACTTCTTCGATTTGTACGTTGCTCACGCCTTCGAGTTCGCCGACGTCTTTCTCAAAGTCGCGACCTGAGCCATCCTCCGTGACGAAGGAGGCTTGGATGACTTTGGCGCCGAACACGTAATCAATGATTTTCGCGGTGTTACATCCGTCCACGGCCTTGACGCGGCTGAGGAGGGCGTCGAGGTCAACGCCTTCGTTTGGGAACACTTTCATGACGCAGAGAACTTGACCCATTTTTAGTTCACCTACGGATGATGTTGTCTTTTGTTGCGCGAGTCTCGCCGCGCGACGAGGCGCGCAATGCGGCCGCTGCTGTAACGCGATTTTTTGTAGGCGCGGATGCGCACAATTTTCGGGTTCAATCCGTGACTGCGCAATTGTTGCGCGAGCCACTCGTCATCTATCCACTGGTCCGGGCCGAGCGCCACCACGTCGGGACGCAGGCGGCAAACCACAGCGAGCACGTCCCCCGCGCCACCGGGCACGGCGCGCGTTACGGGCTTGAGTTGAGCGATGAGTTGCGTGCGTTCGGCTTGCGTGAAGACGGGGCGACGTCCCTTGATTTTCGTCGCTCTCGCGTCCCGCGCCACGACGACGATTAACTCGTCGCCGAGGCGGCGCGCTGCATTCAAGAAAGCAGCGTGGCCGGGGTGAAGGAAATCGAACGTGCCCGCGGCGAGCACGCGGACGCGGCGGCGAACCATTGTCTGATACCTTATTGTTGAACGCCACCGCCCGCTTAGGGGCCGCTGGTGCCGCAGTTCGGGCACACCCACTTGTTTTCGTTCTCGCGGCACGACGAGCACCGCACAATTTTTTCAGAGCACCCCTCGCCGGGGCACTCGAACTCCGCATACTCAAGCGTGCTGCGACCACACGTGGAACAAACCTTCATACCTAATTCACCTTAGAAGTGTCAACGCCGCCTCTTCCGCCATGAAAGGAAAAAGAGCGATAATAGTTGTGCCGAAACGCGTTTTTATACGTTCCCCGCCGCCCCCGAGCCGCTGGGCGGCGGTTCAACCGGCTGAAAAAAGCGCGGAAGAAGAGGATAGCGGACTCGCCGGGATTTGGACCCGGATCGTCAGCTGTCTGCAATCATGCAGTCATGCGACTGCGGAAATTTCCGCAAGCTGATAGTCTATCCTGGTTGACCTACGAGTCCGCCGAAAAGAACGCGGTAACCGTTATTGGGGGATGGAATGTATTTAATCCGTTGGGCGCGGTTCACCGAAGCTCACAAAGAGGCCCGAGTTGGGTTGGGCGGGGGCGGCGGGACACAAATCGCACGCGAACGCGTTCACGTTTTGCATCTCCATGCCGCACAAGTCTTTGGAGCCGCTGAGCGCGGGCGTTTGACCGTTGTAGGTGGCGAGCGAGTTTTCCGCCCTAAAAGTGAGCCGGGTCGCGCCGTACTGCCACGTTCCTGATTGGGGAGAGTAGGTGGCGGTGAGTTGAAGGGCGCGTGGCTTGCCGTCGCAGCTTGGCAGGTTCTGAATGCCGAGCGCGTCATGCAGGAATGAGTTCGTCACGTAACTGTCGGCGAGTGCCGCCGTCGAAATCACGAACTGGGTTTGGCCGCTATGCGCCAAGTTATTCCCGTCGTTGCGCCGCTTCGCGGTTTGCAAGAGCTTGTTGAAGGCCTCGTCCGTAAAGGAGGCGAACATTTGCCCGAACGCGTTCTGCGAGCAAAAGCCGCGCATGCAACAGCGGTACTTGTTGCCGACGAAGAACTCGTCGAGCCGGTTGGTTGCGTCAGAGTACGCGGAACAGTCTTGGATAACCTGATTGAGGAGGATGGGAGAGTCCGCGAACGCGTTTGCTTGCATCCATTTCGGTTGCGAGGCCGGCAGCGTAAGGGCGACGGTCGCCAAGTCAGTCGTTGTGCCTTGGCTGCTTTCCTGGGCGTGGCTGGAGCCATAAAAGAGGAACGGAGTGGCGCGAGAGCCGCTTCCCGCGTCCTCTTACTTGTGCAGCTTGGCGACACAGGATTGCTGTATTGAGGGTTCTTCATCCCGCTGCATCAACAAAGGGCGCAGTGTGCGGGCACGAACTCAACGTGTACCGCCGATTGCGTCGCGCCCAAAGTGTGCATCGTGAACGCGAGCGGTTCGTCATGCGTGTGCCCCCCTCGACAATCCCGCCTGCCTGACTTGTCCGCCCGGGCAGCCGAACTGCAACCAGTGCACGTCCGGCCAACCGGGTTGCGCGTGTCGGTCCGACCAATACAACCCGTGCGACGGCCAGCATTACTGCGATCCCATCAACAATATGTGCGTCCCCCCCTCCCTGCCCGCACAACTACCCCGGCGGCTCGAACACCGAGTACTGCGTCCAGCACGAGGCGTGCTGCCCCAACGGCGGCGGTTGCCAAGGCAGCCAAGCTGCGTGCACAAACAATCTCGTGTGTAACACCTGCCCGCCACTGAACTACTGTGACACCGTGACGCCCCCACAAGGCTCGGCGGCGTACGCGTCCGTCAATAAGTCGTACGCCTGCGGGAACTGCAACAATAACGGCGGTGTCGCGTGCTCGTGGGACGACAACCCTGCAACCACGGATGTGCCGGCCTACCCGGACTCGTGCGCATATCAGTATGCCCAGCAGACACCGCCTTCGCCCTCGATTTTGTCCAGCACCTCGCCGTCACCGGGCGCGACGATTAGTGCCTTCTGTCTCGAGTGCGGACAAACTTGCGCGCAGTGTTCGCCGAGTCAAATCGCGTGCTCGCCGCGCTGCTCCCCGTGCACACTCACCCTCGCTCGCCAAGGCAAATGTGCATGTGGGTTTGAGGGAGAAGCGTGTTGCCCCGCCGGCGCGCCGTCGTGCGCGCCCGAGGATTCGTACCACTTAACGTGTGATGACGCCACCAACACGTGCGTGAAGGCGAATTACACGCCCGAACTCAACATCACGTGTACGAGCACGGGTCTGGTCTTCAACGTGCAGAACGTCACGTTCCAAATTGACTCCGTGTTTCCCTATGATGTGGTTCCTGTTAACTTCAGTCAGCCCGGGGACTGCAAGTTTACTCCCCTCTTCCGCATGGATCCTTCCTCGCCTGCTTGCCTAGGTGACGCGAGCCAGGACTGGTTGTACTACCTTTCGCGCGAGCCGCGCACGTTGCGTTTTAACGCGCTTACGAACCCGAACTGCAATGTGCCTCTTCTCTCCGCCTTTTCGTATACGTAAAAAGTCTCTACGCTCACCGTCGAATGCCCGTGCGCCCAAAACGCGGGGGGCAGCATCGACCTCTTTGTCTATCACGCCCCCTACGCATCTATCCTCATCTACCCGTGGAACGCGAACTCGCCGTTCTCCGCCGTGCTTGGATTTATCCTCAACCAAATGCAGGGTCCCTTGCGCGCTTCTGTCACCATCACGGGCCTGCCGTAGGCTGGATCGTCTAATTCGTCGCCCGCTGGTCGTGCCTTACTTCTCGGCTTAAGGGTAGGAGCGGTTGATGGTGCGCGGGAAGGGGGTGGTGTCGCGGATGTGTTCGAGTTTGCACATCCAGCGCACGAGGCGCTCGACGCCCATTCCAAAGCCGGAGTGCGGCACGCTGCCGTAGCGGCGTAAGTCGAGGTACCACTCGTAATCTTTCGGGTTTTGGCCCTGCGCTTTGAGGCGGGTAATCAGGTTTTCAACGGAGTCTTCGCGCTGGCTGCCGCCGATGATTTCGCCGTACCCTTCGGGGGCGAGGCAATCGTTGTTGAGTACCGTGCGCGGGTCGGTTTCGTTTTCCTTCATGTAAAACGCCTTGACTTCTTTGGGGAAGTTGGTCACGAAAATTGGGGCCACGCGCTCGCCGGTGAGTAGTTTTTCTTCGTCGGCGCCGAAGTCGTCGCCCCACTCCATTTCGGTTCCCTTGCGCGTGACTTCCGCAATCGCTTCCACGTACGGCAGGCGCTCGAAGGGTGGCTCGATTTTTTGCAGGTCTTTCGGTTCGCGGCCAAGTAAGCGTAATTCTTTCGTGCGTTCGCTGGCGACTTTGTGACAAATGTGGGAAACGAAGTTTTCCTCCAACTCAAGCAATTCGTCGTGTGTGAGCCACGCGGCTTCGGGTTCGACGTGCCAGTACTCCGCCAAGTGACGCACCGTGCGGCTCTTCTCCGCGCGAAACGAGGGGGTAATCGCGTAAACTTTTTCGAGGGAGTAAATCAACGCTTCGAGGTAGAGTTGCGCGCTCTGCGAGAGGAACGCTTTCTTGCCGAAGTAATCGAATTCAAAGAGAGTGGAGCCGCCCTCGCAGGCGCCGCTCACGATAATGGGGGGCGTGACTTCCCAGTATCCTTCTTTTTTGAAGAACTCGCGCACGCCTTCGAGCGTGGTGGCTTTGACTTTCGCGACAGCGGTGAGGTCGCGCGAACGCAGGGAGAGGTGGCGGATGTCGAGGAGCCACTCGGTCGAGTTATCCTTCGCGATGGGAAACGGCACCGCACTGTGCGTCACGACCACGTTCGTGGCTTGCAGCTCGTACCCCGTCGGCGCGCGCTCATCCTTCGCGACGACTCCACTAATCGTGACGGCGCTCTCAATCAACGTGCTTTCAGCTTCCTTGAACGCTTTTTCAGACACCTTGTCCGCTTTAATCGCGCACTGCACAATGTCGGTGGAGTCCCGCACCACGATGAACAGCAGTTTGCCGGAGGAACGCTTGCGGTACACCCACCCGCGCACCGTGACTTCGCCGCCGACGGCTTCGTCACTGAGGATTTTGGAGATGGGAGAAATGGAATTCATGGTTTTTCGACTCGATAGCACCCTCGGTCTTGGGAATCAAGTGCGGGTGAGGGCGTGGTTGGTGATAAGGGGTTGGGGGAATTAAAAAGAGAAAGGCGCACCCGACCTTACGGTTTGCGGGCGGGTTTTTCGGTGATGAGGTAGTCGTAAAACAAAGGTGTGTGGGGGTTCACACGCGTGGTGGAAAAGCTCGCCTCCGCCTTAAAGCCGGGTGGAAGTTCGCGGCTGAACTCGTCCGCCAAGTGCAGGATTCGCCGCGAGAGCGGGACGGGAACCTCGACTTCGGGGCGCAGCGGGTGAGCGGTTACTCCCTCTTTCACTTCGCGTCGCCACGAGAGAACGTCGTCTTTGTGGACGGCGCGCCAATTGGAGCGCTTCGCCCACTTCGGCGCGCTTTCGGGCAGTTGAGCGGGCGCAATCGCGACGTGCGCTTGGTTGTTCTCGAAAACAATGCGGCCCGTCCACGCATCCGTTTCCGCCTTGCCCAAGGAGTGGACAATCCACCGCACGCCTTTTCGCGAGGCTTTCGCGAACGCGGACAACAGTGCTTGGGTTTCTTCGTTGAGTTGAAAGTGTTCTCGGGGCAAAACGCTCCACTCGTTCTTCTCAACGTCCCGTCTTCCTTTGGGGTCGCTTCGAATCAAGAGGCGCGACACGCCCGCGCGGCGATACGCGTTGAAGGGAATGTCGCCGAGGCGCTCGAAGACGCGGAATGGCAGCACGGATGCATCTGTTCGGTGCTTGAGTTTTTGCTCGAGGTAGTGCAACCGTCGAGTTTGGAGTACGTTCGCAGGTCTTCGTGACGCATAAGGAAGAATCGGGCGGAGGACGAATAAAAAGAGAACGAACGGCGCCAAAGCGGGCCTAGAGGAAGGCGCCCGCAGCGCCGGCTTGGGCTTCGCGTCTAAGGCGGGTTTCGGCTTCGTACTCCGCCGCCAGTTCGGGTAGCGGTTTGCCTTTCCCGCCTTCGGCGGAGCGGCGCTTGCGGACGCGAATAAAGGCCGGGTAGTTCACGGCTTCCCCGAAAAGGATGCATTCCCCGACTTTGAGGCTGGTGAGTTGGCGTTGCACGTTGGCGTCGATGCCTTCCGCACTCTCCCCGATGCGCTGCAAGTCATATGGGTTGGTGATGCGCAGCACGGCGAAACTATTGCACTGCGAGAGCGCGGTGGTGGAGAGCTGCACGGGGCGCTGGCTCACTAAGCAGAGGCATGCGCCGAACTTTCTGCCTTCGCGGGCGACGAGTTCGATGAGGGAGCGCGACACAGCCGCCTCGCGAGGGGCGCCTTCGCGCGCGAAGTTGTGCGCTTCCTCGATGAGGAGCAAAAAGGGCGGCACCTTGTTTTTGCGGCGCAGCATGAAGAGTTTGCGGCCCAGCAACGCGAGCAGCGCCTGTTTTTTGTGCTGTGACGTGATTTCGCTCAAATCCACGACAGCGAGCTTGCCGATCCCCATCACTTTGCTCAGCAGCGGATAATCGGCTTTGCCGATGATTTTGAGCGCGTCGAGTTCGGCGAGGCGCTTGAGCAACGGGGCGCGCACGGTTTCACTCATCTCACTCTCCTCGACGGCGTGGCGCACGTCGCCGAGGTCGAACGCCTCGCCTTTTTCCTTAAGGCTCTCCCAAATCGGGCGCAACTCGAAGGAGGCGGCCGCGGAGAGGTCGGGGGAGAGTTCGCGCAGCGTCTGCGGTGAGAGATGCCGGGCGCTAACGCGGATTTTGCGTGCATCAATCACCGCCGTTTTGTCCTTGAATTCGCCTTGACCAAAGCCGAGGTAGTCGCCGTGTACATCGAACGCTACAGCGCCGAGCAGCGGCTTGGATTGCGAGAGGATTTCCTCGAGAATGGACGCGGCGAGGTGACTTTTACCGCTCCCCGAAATGCCGAGCAGCGCCACGTGTTTTTGGAGGAGGCGCGAAGGGTTGACGGTGGCGGGCGCGCGGTGCGCCATCAATTCGCCAAGATGGTAACCCTTATCGTCGAGGCCCAAAATTTTTTTGACTTCTTCCGGCGACGCGGCTTCGACTTTCGCGCCAGGCAGTGGCGGGAAACCGGTTTTGCTCACGCGCGAGCCGTCGAAGTCGCCGAGAACGATGCACGCCGCCGTCACGATGTCCCACTCGCTTGTCGGGAAGGCCGCGTTCACGTCCTCGTACGCGGACACGCTCTCAGGGCGCTCAAAGTACCGATTCGAGGCCTGTAGGCCCGTCACGAGCCCCACGACGGCCGAGCCGTCGCCTCGGAGGGCTTTGACGAACTCGCCGGCGCGCACGTCGCGCGAGCGCAGCAGGAATGAGAACTCGTTAGTGGAGGGTGAGTCCGGCGTGGAGACGACGATTCCCAGCGGCATGTGCAAAACACCAATTCCGAAAATTTGGATGCAATCAGTTGAGAAAATTATCGGGAGGGCAATTACTCGTGAAGTTCTCTGGCTTCAGCGGCGAGGGCGACGCTTGAAATTACGTCGCCTAAACCAACGGTGAGGTGGGGTTTGCTCGAGATTTGGGCGGGAATGATGAGGGCGTAATGCGTTTTTTCTTCGTAGATGCCGTCGCGCAAAAACTTTTGCGCGTTGAACTCCGCCTTGCTTTTCTTGAGGTCGTAAATTACTTTCGTGCTGAAATTCAGCACTTGGTTGAGGCCCGCGTCGCTGATGCTGGCGTGCGCCGCGTTCGCGCGCACTTGCGGGTGCGTTACTTCGCGGCCGAGTTCGACGCGCGCGTTCGCGGTCTGCGAGGCGTAGAGGCAGGTGCGCAGTACGCTAGTGGGCGGCACGCGGTACGGTTTTTTGAGTACGACGACGAAGTAGCCGAGGTTGTGGACTTGGACGCGCTTAAGCTTGAGTTTTTCCATTAATTTGAGGGCGCCGTTGTAAATCGTGAACGCGCTCTCCTCGCGCTCGATGGCGTGTGCTTCGCGTTTGCAGCCGAGTTTTTCGAGGATGGCGCGCAACTCGACTTCGTTGCACCCCAGTGAATCAAAGGGGCCAGTGAGGGTTTCGAAGAGTTGTTTTTCGATTTTTTCGCTCCCAATCGTGACGTACTCAAAATGCAGCGGCGCAGTCGAGTTGCGTTTTTTGAGTAGCCAAAGGCTGGAGGCTTCCCGCCGGAGGGCCTCCGCAACTTGCTTAGTGTCGAAGCCAAGCGCTTGGGGAAGGTGCTGGTACCCCGCCAGCACGGCCGCGTCTAAGTCTTCGCCGAGCGCGGGCAAGGCAGCCGCATACTCGGGTGCGAACGCGGGGAGGGTGCGCGCCTTCGTCGCCACGATAAGGCGGTTGCTACGCGGCGCCACGAGGGTTTCGCCGCCAACTTGGACGCGCAAGCCACCTTTGAACTCGAAAATCCAGTTCACTTTCGGCGGCACGCCTGGCAACGCGGCCTGCCGCAGCGGCACAAGGCGAATTTTTTTGCCGTCTGGGATGGGGTAGAGGACGCCGGGCGCGAACAAGTCGGCTTGGCTTTTCGAAAGGAGGGGGGCGTATAGCACGCTTTTAGCTTCTAGGCGCGCGAGTTGGGACGCCACGATACCGGCTTGCCCGCCGAGGCGGCGCGAGTCAGGACCCGCGAATTGCGTGTACAGCCACGCCAGAAAGGTGGGGTTCGAGTTCTTTACTTCTGCGGCTTTACCCGTCCTCAATCCGCTGACGAGGGCTGCGAAAAACTCGAGGGGCGTGTTCGCCTCGTCAGGCGGGTCGCGGCTGGCTTGCAGGACTTGCTCCGCGCTTAGCCCGCTGGCGGCGAGAGCGTGAAGGATTTTTTCTTCGCTCAAGAACTCGACGTAGTCTGTGACGACGTTATACGCGGCCAGCACGCTTTTTCCTTTCACGGGGTTCGAGGCCGCCGCGTCGCGCAGGCGAGCGTTCCAATTCGCTTTGAGGGTGAAACCCGACTTGGAGGGGTCGTGGAGGGGCATGGAGGGTTTGACTCGCTTGCAGGGTAGGGGAAGGGGATTTATTTACGCGCCGCTGCCCGCTGGTAGGCGCGTTGCAGTTTGAGGGCGTCCGCCTCCAAAATCGGGCTCTCGCTAATCAGGGTGCCGTCGCAGTCGTAGTCGATTAAGGCCTCGATGAGCGCGTTGGCGGGCGGTGAGTCGGCTTGGAGCGGCAAGTGATGGAGTTCCCCTTTCTCAGAGAACTTCACGCCCTGCATGTGGCAGTGAAGCGTCCGCAAACCCTTTGTGCCGACGCTTGCCTCTACTAAATCAAGCGCCTTGCCGTAGTCCGCCTTGATTTTTAGCGAGCCGTTACTTCGCGCGTGAACGTGGGACCAGTCAATTGTGGGTCGAACGGAATCGTAACCGATGTCGGCGGCGAGCGAGTATAATTCTTTCAAGTCACCGAATGCACTCAGCTTGCCTGTCACTTCCGGCGCCAAAATCGCGGTCCATTGATTGGCTTTGAACTCGTCCGCGAGTCGTTGCAGGGCGGCGCGCATCTTCTGGTACGCTTCCGCCTTTCCCAATTCAAGGTAGAAGCCGGGGTGGAACACCAAGCGCCCGCCACCCGCCGCGTGCAGTACTTCCCCCGTGTGCAATAGTTCCTGGCGGGTTTTTTCGAGATTGGCTTTTTCAGGGGATAGCAGGTTCAGGTAGTACGACGCATGGCAGGAGAGGCGCACGTCGTTCGCTTTGGCGGCCGCGCCGACTGCACGCGCCTTCTCGAGTGACATGCGGCAACCGTGCACGAACTCGAGTTCGAGCGCGTCGAGCCCGAGCTGCCGAATCACGCGCACTCCAACCTCGGAGTCTCGCTCGGGGCTTTGTAACGGCACGCCGCCTGTCCCGAATCGCATCCTTTTCGGCCTCTCGTCTCGAATCGATTCTTGACCCCCTTAAGCGCTTTTTAAGGCGTGAAGCGGGGTTTTAGGGGGTTTGGGGGCGGGGGTTTTTATTGCTCACCTCCCCAAAAGACGCTATGGTCCGAATTCAGTGGCTCGGGCACGCCGCCTTCCTTCTCGAGTCCGCCTCCAAGACGGTCATTATTGATCCGTGGCTTAACCCGCGCCCCCGCGACTCGGAGCGTCTCGTTCCCCCGGCGTTGACGGCGGACCGCGTTCGGAAGGCCGACCTCGTCCTAGTCACGCACGAGCACTACGACCACGCGGACCCGTTTGATGTCGCGACGATTTGCGGGCGCACGAATGCTCACGTCGCGGCGCCCGAGGAAACACTTGCCAAGTTCGGGAATGTGAATCCCCGCCTCAAGGTTTCTGTTGAAGAGGGGAACGACTTTAATGTGGCGGGCGTCGATATTCACGTCGTGCCCGCGCGTCACCCGCAAAGCAGCCACCCTGTGGGATTTATCGTCACGCTGGATGGCAAGCGGGTTTATCATGCGGGGGACACGTATGATTTTTCGGCGATGAGCCAGTTTGACTGCGACGCCGCAATGCTCCCCATCGGGGGCACCTACACGATGGACGTGCTGGCGAGTATCACGGCGCTCAAACTGATGCGGGCGCGCGTCGCGCTCCCCATGCACTATAACACGTTCCGCCGCATCGAGGCGGACTCCCGCGATTGGAGCAAGCGTGTCGCAAAGGACACGCATTCGGAACCCGTCGTGCTCGACCTCGGCGAAAGCGTCACGATTTAGGGTTAGGTTGTTGAATTGGTCTTTGTTACCGAGTTTAGTCTGAGGTGTTGTTGAAAAATGATTACGCACTCGCGCATTCTCAAAGTGACCGCGGAAAAAATGAAGGAAGGCGCCGCCGAGTCTATGAACGTGAGCGTCAACATCACGGACGTCTCATTCAAGGGTTCTAGCGTCACGGTCGCGTACTGGTACGAAATCGATTATGCGCCCGCCTTCGCCAAAATGGAGGTCCGCGGCGATTTGACGGCGGACGAAAAACCCGCGAACGCGAAAGAAATTGAGGAAACGTTTAAGAAAACTAAACGGCTTCCCCCGGCCTTCGCGGAAGAAATCCTCACCGCCATCTCGTACACCGCCACTACCGTCGGCACGCTGCTCGCCTTCGCGATCGGCGTTACGGCGCCCCTCAACGTCCCCCGCGCTCGCCTAGCGCCACCTGGCGCGGCGAGTACGAAAGCCGGCTGACGCTCTCTTGAGTTAATCCTTCTTTTTTTCTTTCAAGCACTGTCAGTGCTTGGCGGGCTTGTAAGCTGCTCCGGTATATTCTGGTTTGCGGCTTTCCTGCAGGCTGTGCTCGAGCATCACGCGGTACGCGTTAAGCAAGGCATCCCCGAACTCGGATGCCAACCGCTTCGGAGCGATGAATTGAATGCGGGTGGGTTCTTTCGTTTTTTTCCGTAGCGGTAGGTTGGAGAGAAAATAGTTTGCAACCATGAAGAGTTCGTGGTTGGCGTACGGGTTGAGGAACGCGTCGTCGAGTTTGAGGGCGAGACGCGCTTGGCGTGCCTGTTTGGGCGTCGCGTTCGCGTCGCTCGCGAGGGCGCGTGCCGCGTATGTTTCGTTGCCGCTCTCCGCGATTGCCGTCAAGGTTTCCGCGGCGACGCGTTTGAATTTCGCTTGGCCTAATTCGTTATTGAGACGGTCGAAGGCTTCTAGTTTTTCGGCTTGAATCGTGGACGGAGGGGTTTGAAAGAGCCGTCCCCATAGTGCGCGGTAATCGTCGGCGTGCCGTTCATCGAGTACCTTTTTCGCGCGCAGGCGGGAGAGAACGCGTTCCATGATGAGGCGGTTGCCGAGCTCGTAGTAGGCATACGCGACGCGCCCATCCGGCAGGAGGGGGTGAAAGCAGCCTCCTCGAAGTGGGGGGTTTTCTTTCTGGAAGGCGAAGTCGTCGCGTTTGGAGAGGACGTGTGCGGTCGTCGCCATGAGGTCGAGCATGGGGATTTCGTGCAGTGGTTTGTCGGGAAGCGCGGCGCGAATCGCTCGGTAGTGCTTCTCCACGCGGCGGGTGGCTTGCGGCGCCGAGAGCGGGTAGTGCTCCTGCAGGGCGAGGCGGCTCTTGGTCCTCTTCATCTTTGCATTCTGGGTGGCGGGATTAAAAAAGCGAGCGCGCGCTCGGGAAAACAAAAAGAAAAAATGAGGAAAAGAAGGAAAAGCAGTTGAGTTCAACCGAACAACGCTGAAAGTCCGGCCGCCACTTCTTCCTCTTTCTTTTCTTCGCTGACTTCTTCCTTTTTCTCTTCTTTCTTGGCTTCGCCAGCGGGCGCGGCTGCCGCGACGGGGGCGACGGCGGCTTGTTTGACTGCTTCCTCGATGTTGACGCCTTCAAGGGCGGTCACGAGGGCTTTCACCTTCGTGGCTTCCGGTTTGATGCCGGCGGCTTCGAGGACTTTCTTCACCGAGTCTTCCGTGATGGCTTGCTTGGCGCTGTGAAGCAGCAAGGCCGCGTGAATGTATTCCATTTTTTTCCACCTTTTTAATCGAATTTTCTTTTGAACGCTTTTTCGTTGGAAACTAAAAATAAATTATTTTTTAGGTCTAAGGCGCGGTCCGCTACGCTGCGGGCGGAGTGGCGCTTTCCGCGGGCTTTTCAGCGGGCGCGCTTTCAGTGGGTGCGGGAGTGCCGGCGACTTTCGTTTTGCTTTCAATCGCGAGGGCTTCGCGCACCGCCTTGGCGAGGATGAGCGGCGCTGTGTGCTCGTTAAAGAGTTCCGCGTAGACGCCGAGGTTGAGTGCCATCCGCACAGCGGTTTGAAGACGTTCAAGGTAGGCTTTCTCATCCACGTCGAGGACGGCCGCATCGTACAGCATGCCGTCCGCGTAAACGCCAGCAAGTTGCAGGCTAATCTCCATGGGCTCGATGCCGAGCTTGGTGAGTACGCCCGCGAGAGCGGGAGAAATTGCGTCGCCTTTCTTGGCGACGGTGGCGTCCTTGGCAATCACGATTTTGGGGCCTTGGATGCGCGCGTCGATTTTCGCGCCCTTAAGTTCGCTTAACACGGGACCTGGGGGGAGGTTGGTTTCGCCGGCAGGTACCACGATATCGAAGGGCGCGATGCTGCCCGGTTTGGCGGCCGCCTTGCTCTTGTTTTGCTTAATGATTTTGTAGAGCGCGAAGGGGTCGAGGTCGGTCGAGATGAGTGCGGCGGAGCCTTCAAAGCGCTCGGCAAGGGGTTTGAGTTCGGGGCGCGCCTTCTCAATCGCCTTGAGAAAGAGCGTGGTGCGCGCGACGCGCACGGAGGCGCAGCCGCGGAGTTTTTGCTTGATTTTGTTGAACTGCCGCGACGGCAGGTTTTGGAGGCTCGCGATCGCGAAGACGCGGTACTTTTTGAGGTCGGCCGCGACTTCGTTCACGACGGTTTGCTTTTCGGAGCGGGAAATCGGCATGGTAATTCACGTGTTGAGTATTGTCTCGGGTTTAGCTCGCGATTTTCATGGCGGGGCCCATCGTGAGTTTGACGTAAATGTTTGAAATGTTGCTGGCCGGCACTTTTTTGGTGACTGCGTCAATGACGGCGAGCACGTTTTCCGTCACGTCCTCTTCACTCATGCCTTCGCGTCCCACGACGCAGTGCAGCACGGGAAGGTATTTGCCCTTATTTTTGAGGTTCACGGAGCGGCGCGTGACGCCCACTAAGGCGCCGAGGTTGGCGTTCGGCGGGATGGGTTTGGGAAGGCGGCCGCGCGCACCCAAAAACTGACCGAGTTGTTTGCCGACGACCGCCATCAGGGACGGCACGGCGAGGAACGAGTAGTTGAGGAGTTCTTTCTGTTTTTTCTTGTCGGCCGCGTACGCCACGATGTCTTCGTTGAGGAGCACGAGGTCCGCCACTTTTTTGGCTTCCGTGGCGGTTTGGGGGTCCGCGAAAATCGCGACTTTGGTTTCGCGTGGCTGGTGCGGCAGCGTCACGTCCACGTTCACGCGCGATTCGGGTTTTTTGAAGTCGACGTCTTTGAAATTGATGCCGAGGTCGATGCTCTGCGAAAACTTGCGTTTGCCTTTGCTCTCCGCGAGCGCCTTCGTGATGGCTTCAAGCACTTTCTTTTTGTCAATCATTGTCTCGAACCACTCTTTGCAAATGCAATTCGCAACTCGTGCGAACAACGCTCTCTAATGCTAACCGGACAATTCCCGCCACGCAAAGGCGAACCACGCAATCGACGACGAACGCCGACCCAGCGGTTCACACCCTCCTACAAACCCAACGGGATTGTAGTGCTAGCGGGAAAACCAGTGCGTTTACTATAAGGAATGAAATTAAAAAGGGTTTCGACGCCCTGGAACTGAGGTCTTATCGGGATATAACCAAAACTAATGGCTAGAGCGTCCGGTTTGCGTTAGGATCGGATGTTGCGGTTCCAATGCGAGACGAATTGGAGGACTATGTCCCTGACGATTGGGAACCTCATAACGTGGACGACAATCCCTACCTCTCCCTTGTTTTTACGCACTGGGTTCTCGCCTATCACAAGCGATTGCGCGAGGCTTGCGAAAAACTCGGCAAGCTTTAGTGGAGGGCGACGAGGATGGCTCCCGTGATGGCGGCGGCGGCGCCGAGGAGTTTGCGCGCGATGTTCTTGTTTTCCTTGAGAAGGAAGATGCCGCCGATGACGCTCACCACGACTGAGAGTTCGAGGAAGGTGGCGACGAGGCTCGCGTCGAGGGTTTGGTAGGCGCGGAGTTGGTAGTAGTAGGAGAGCGTGCCGAGCAGGCTCACGAGTACAACCCACTTGCCCTTAGTTTGAAAGAGTTCGCGGATTTTCGCGCGGCGGTTGCGCATCCAGACGGCGATGAGGACGCCAGGGAGGAGGTAGATTAAGAAGCCGTACGTGGACGGCGCGAAGGAGACGGAGGCGGCCTTGTCCACGATATAAGTGAGGGCGGTGAGGAACGCGGCGAGCAGCGTGAGGCGCACGCCCCGGTCGGAGAGGTCGAGTTTCCAGCCGGGCTTGTAGGTGATGACGACGGCGCCGGCGAAGACGAGGAGGATGCCGACGATAGCGAGACCAGTGAGGACTTCGCCCAAAAACACGGTGGCGAGGAGCGCAGCCCAGAGCAGTTTGCTTCGCGCCAGCGTCGCGCGCGCGGACGCTTCGATATACTTGTAGCTCTCAAAACCAATGATTGCCAGCGCGGTCCAGAGAAGAACGGAGAGGCCAGTCAGCGCGTACGGCAGCGGCGCGGCTGGGAGTTTGAATTCGAAAGTGAAGAACGGCAAGTAGAAGAGCGCGGCGAGGACGTGAAAAGCGAGGGCGTAGGCGAGCGTGTCCGTGCCTTCCCGCAAGGCGTACCGGTTCACCAGCGGGTTGCCGCCATTGAACACAGTGGCGAGAATCGCGTCGAGGAGACTCATGGCTTTCGCGGGGAGTTATTTTTTGGCGCCCGTGGGAGCGATCGGGGGTCGGCGCGGCCAGAGCGCGTACGCGGCGAGAGCGAGGGCGGCAAGCACGACGCCGAGAATCAGAGGCGAGTTGTCGGGCGCAGGAGCAGAGGTTGGGACGGCGAGGGTGGGGGCCAGCGTCGGCGCGGGAGTGGGGCGAAGCGTGGGGGTCGGAGACGGTTCAAGTGTACTGGTCGGGAGAGGAAGGGGCGTTACGTTCGCGGGAACAAGCGTAGCGATGGGGGAAGCATACGGCGTGGGGGCGGCCACCCATTGCTGGAAGGTGACGCTGGCGGCGTAATTCGTGGCGGATTGGAGCGTGATGTTGACGCCCGTGTATTCCTCTAAGTTTTGGTTCGCGAGTGACTTGGCCGTCAAGTAGTAGCGCAGCGCCAAGTCGCCGCCGCCGCGGAGCACGTTGTTGACGGGCTGGGTTTTGTTGAGTTCGAATTGGACGTAGCCCTCGCTGCGCGTGTCGACGAGCTTGTACGCGTAATAGTCCGCGTAAAGGCCGGTGGTGCTGTGCACGTTTACCCAGTCTCCGATGGTGAGTGTGTACGTCCCGAAGCCGGAGTAGTTCGCGGCCGCCGCGCTGGGGGTGAGGAGCAGCAAAGCGGCAAAGATTGCGGAGGCGATGACGAGAGGGGGACGCATGAAATTAGGGAGTCGGGCGGAGGTTAAATTGCTTTGGGGAGGGCGAAAATGCGGGGAGAGAAAAGAAGGAGAAAAGGAGGGGAAAGAAAGAGCGCGCCAAGTTAGGGCGGGGTTAGCCGTTGAGTTCGCGGTTCCACTTGTCTTCGTCGACGGCTTTGGCGGCGAGTTTGGCGGGCATTCCTTCCACGGTGACGCCGAGGGATTGGCACGTCCCGATGACTTCTTTGACGCGCGCTTTGAGTGTCGTGGAGAGGCTCGCTGACTCTTTCATTGCCGCAATCTTGACGCATTGCGCCATCGTGAGGTTGCCGATGGTTTTTTTGCCCTTCACGCTCGCTTCTTCCTTTACGGGTTCCTTGAGTCCAAGCTCGCCCTTGATGAGCGCTGCGGTGGGTGGCGTCCCGACTTCGATTTCGAAGGTTTTTGTGTCCTTGTCCGCCACGACTTTCACGGGCACTTGCATGCCGGCGAACGCCTTCGTTTTCTCGTTGATGGCCGCAATGATGGCGGCAATGTTCATGCCGGTTGGGCCCAGAGCGGGGCCGAGGGGCGGTCCTGCGGACGCTTTGCCACCCTCAATGAGGGCGGGAATCGTGATTTTAGCCATACTGCTTTTGCACCTTTTTAGTGAAATTTTTTCTTAGTGGGAGAAAATTATTCGGGAATGATCGGGGGTCGCTCGTCCGTCGCCATGCACGCGTAGGCGGAGTAACGGGCCTCATAGCGAGCGTACGCGACCATGAAGTTCTGCAGGGTGTCGCTGCGGCGGCCGCGAAGCAGGATGCTAGCGAACTGGACGAGCCAAACGAAGAAGCCGACGAAGTGAAATACGGCGAGCACGATCGCCATCAACAAGCTCCAAAAAAGGCGGATGATGAGTTCGCGCCGCGAAGCAGGGAGTTTGGTTTTTAAATCGAACGAAACGGTTTTCATCGGCATAAGTGGGGGTTCACCATTTTTAGGGGTTTAGGGGTTGGTGCCGGCGGCGCTGACGAGGCGCACGGTGTTGAGTTTAATCGTTACCGGGATGGGGACGGCGACTTCGACGAGTTCAATGGTGACGTCGTCTTTTTCCTTATCCACGCGCACGACTTTGGCGCGCTCGCCCTTGAACGGGCCGCCCGTGACTTCAATGAGGTCGCCCTTGTTGAGGATGATTTCGACGGGCTTACTTTGGAGTAGTTCCGCGATTTCGCTTACCGGCATGGAGCGGTGCAGCGTCCCCTTAACGTGGGGGACGTTCGCGATGATGCGGTGCGCCTCGATTTCGTCGAGGGACTCCATCATGAGGTAGCCGCGGAGCTTGGGGCTCACGATGATGGCTTTAATCGGCGCCTTGGTTTTCTTGATTTTTTCGTGCAGCAAGTCGGCCACAATGCTTTCTTGGCCGGCGACGATGCGGTAAGCGAACAACATGGGTGGTTCCCTCGGAGAGCGTAAACGAAGTGAGCGAGTTCAGCCGCCGCCGCGCAGGATGCGGGCGACGACGTTAATGACGTAACCAATGACGCCGATAGCAGCCATGCCAATGGCAGTCGAGAGCGCGATGTGGCGGTACTCCGCGTTGCTCGGCTTGTGCGTGACCGCGATGACGTGCTCGCTTTGGCGCAGGAAATCGTCGAGCGCGAGTTTGATGTCGTTCACGTTCATGGGTTTGGGTTCACCGCAAGGCGGAGTAATCGAGGTGCCGAAATTGTGCGTTAGGGAGGGTTTAGTCGACGAATTCGAGGTCTTCGACGCCGGTTTGAGGTGCGCCGTTCTTGCCGGGCGGTCCCTCCACGATGATGAGGTCTTTGACGCCCGCGACGAGAGCGAGGACGCGCACGTTCTTGTTGCCGAGGGCTTCGTCAATGGTGGCGCCCCACTTGATGTGCGCGTTCTTCGCGATTTTGGACGCGATCATGTTGACGGCGGCTTCGGCTTCCCCTAGAGTGAGGCCTTTGCCGCCCGTGATGTTGACGAGCGCCTTGTTCGCTTGGCTGAGGTCGAGGTCGAGCAGAGGCGAGGAGAGGGCTTTCTCGGCCGCCGAAAGCACGCGGTCTTTCTGCGCGTTGTCTTCCACTTCTCCCAGACCAATCATCGCGTACCCGCTGTGCTCAAGCAGGGTGCGCACGTCCGCGAAGTCCACGTTCACCAGGCCCGGTTTGGTGATGAGTTCCGTGATGCCTTTCACGGCGTTGGTGAGGATGGCGTCCGAGGCGCGGAACGCTGCGTCCAAGGGAAGGTCGGGCACATAGTAGAGGAGTTTGTCGTTAGGAATCGCGATGGTGGCGTCGGCTTCGTGTTTGAGTTTCTCGAGGCCTTCAATGGCGTGATCCATGCGCTTGGTGCCTTCGGAGGAAAATGGCAGTGTGCACACGCCGACGACGACGGCGCCCTGCGCTTTCGCGGCTTTCGCGACGAGGTGTGCGCCGCCAGTCCCGGTGCCGCCCCCCATGCCGCACGTCACGAATACCAAGTCCGAGCCGGCGACGAGTTTTTTGATTTCCTCGATGCTTTCCGAGGCGGCTTGTTCGCCGAGTTCGGGGTTGCTGCCTGCTCCCAGCCCGCGCGTTCGGTTGCGGCCGAGGAGGAGTTTTTTGTTTGCTTTCACGCGCAAGAGGTGTTGGGCGTCCGTGTTCATTGCAGCGATGGTGGCGCCCGTGACGCCGACCTCCATCATGCGGTTCGCGGTGTTGCTGCCCGAGCCGCCGACGCCGATGACGAGGATTTTGGGTTGCGAGGCTTTGAGGAATTCGGCGAGAGCGGCGTCCTCGTCACTCATCGGTCCTTGTGCGATCGGCGGGACTACGAGCGTCTGCTTTTTGCCGAACATTTGTTCGAATTTTGTGTTAAAGTCGTCCGCCACGGAAGAGAGTCACGGCCGTTGGTTTGATTGGGAGTGAAAATTTTGGAAAATAGGGGGTTTAATTCGACGCATCGATTTGGGTGCCTCGGAGTTAATTAAGGTTGCCGTTTTGCGTTTCGCGAAGTGGCGCTCCTCCCCCCTGCGCCCGCCGCTTGCCTCGCGCGCGGTGCGCGCCCGACCGTCGCCGTCTTTTATATTCCTTGACGGGCTTAGGGGAAGCGTGGTGTTCTCGTCATGAAGGATCTCGTCGCGCGCGTCGTACAAATCGAGCAGGGTCAGAACGAAGTTGTCTTGACCGATGCGGTCGCCAAGGAGCTCTCTCTCGAGGTGGGGGACCGCGTGCGCGTGCGCGCGGGGGGGCGTGAAATCATCGCGGTCGTGGACCACTCCGAGTTCTACCTCACCAACGAGGAGGTCGTTCTTTTTTACGAAGCGGCGCGCAACCTCGGCGCCCGCGAGGGGCAGCTCGTCACCATTATTCCTGCTTCCCCGCCGTTGAGCACGGACTCGATTCGCAAGAAGCTCGACGGGTACGCGTTGACCAAGCACGAAGTTTTCGACATCATTAACGATTTGATGGCGGAGCGGCTTTCGAACGCGGAGCTCTCGGCGTTCATTACCGCTATTTACATCAACGGGCTTTCGCCGCACGAAACCGCGTCGCTCACGCAGGCGATTTACTCGTCTGGCCAAGTGCTTTCCTGGAAGCCGCGCGATGTGGTGAGCGTGCACAGTATTGGCGGAGTGGCGGGCGACCGCACCACGATGGTGGTGGTACCCATTCTCGCCTCGTTCGGCCTTACGGTTCCCAAAACTGCAACGCGCGCCATTTCGTCCTCGTCGGGAACGGTGGACGCGATGGAAGTCCTCTGCCCCGTCGCCCTCAAATATGATGAAATCAAGCGCGTCGTGAACCAAACGGGGGCGTGCATCACGTGGGGAGGTGCAGTGAATCTCGCCGTTGCAGACGACCGCTTAATTAAGATTCGGAACCCCTTGCGCCTTGACCCCGAAGGTCTCGTGCTCTCCTCGATTCTCGCGAAGAAAAAGGCGGAAGGCGCCAAGTTCGTCCTTCTCGACATTCCGATGGGGCGAGGCGCCAAAATCGCGGACTTCGACAAAGCCAAGCACCTCGCTAAGTCGTTCAAAACCCTCGCGGCGCACCTCGGCATGGAACTTAACGCCATCCTCACGGACGGCAGCCAGCCCACGATTGACGGCATCGGGCCCGCGCTCGAGGCGCGCGCCGTCCTTGACGTCCTCAGTGGGCGCGAGAACGGGTTGCTGCTCGAGAAGAGTTGTATGATGGCGGCGCTCGTGCTTCAAATGACGCGCGGCGTCACGCGTGAGGACGGTTACCGGATGGCGCGTCAAGCGGTCGCGAGCGGCAAGGCCCTCAAAAAGTTCCGCGAAATTATTGCGGCGCAAGGCGGCGACCCCAGCATCCGCAGCGTCGACATCGAGGTCGGCAAGGAGCGCGTCACGCTCTACGCGGACGAGGCGGGCCGCATCGCGCACATCGATAACAAGAACCTTTCGCGCATCGCGCGCGCCTTGGGGGCGCCGACGAACAAGAAGGCCGGCATTTTGCTTCACGTTCGACGCGGCGCGAAAGTTCGCAAGGGCGATAAGCTCTACACCTTGCTGGCGTCAGACAAGCGCAACGTCAAGTTCGCCCTCGAACAACTCGACGAGTACCCCCTCATCGAGATGGATAAACTCATCTTCGAACAAATCTGATTCCGCTTTTGTTTGCGTTTGAGTTGCCGCTGCATGCCTTCCGAAATCGAAGTCAAAGTCCCCCTCGCCGACCCGCACGCGTTTCTGCGGCGGTTGCGCGCCATCGGCGGTCGCCTGGAGCACCGAACGCGGGAGCGCAACGTCCTCTATGATTTCGCGGACCGCCGCCTCTCCAAAAAGTTGTGGCTGCTGCGCTTGCGCACGAGCGTGCCGACGCGTGCCGCGAAGATAACGCTCAAAGGGCCTCAAGCGTCCCGCGTGCGGCACGTAATGCACCACGAGGAAGTCGAGTTCGAGGTCTCCGACGCGAAAGCGGCGGACGCGTTTTTGCGCACCCTCGGCACACGGCCATGGTGGATGTACGAAGGCAAACGCGCGCGTTACCGTTTGCAAGGTGCTGAAATTTCGGTGGACGAAATGCCGCGCTTGGGGTGGTTCGCGGAAATCGAGGCGACGAATGCGAAAGAAGTAGAGCGTCTGGCTCGCTTGCTCGGGTTTTCTAAGCGCGACTTTATCGCGAAATCGTACCGTCGCCTCGCCGCCGAACACTTCAAAGAAAAAGGTTTGAGTTGGTGCGACCTAGTTTTTTGAGTGAAAGACCGGTTTTTGTGTCTTGGGTTTGAAGGCGTTAATCCCGATTTCGAGTTCGAAGCCGGCGACCGGGACTTCGAGCTTGAAGTTTTCAAGGACTTGCGGGTGAATTTCGCCCACCACACCGACCGCTTTCTTGTTCCAGTGCACGCGCGCGGCGCGGCCCGCGGTAAAGAGCGCGTCGTCGATGTTTTCGAGTTGGAATTCGGCGTGGAACCGCTTGGCAACGGCGGTGAGCAGGCTGGCGGTTTCGCTTGCGTTCGCGCTCGCGTGCGCGACAAGGGCGGCGGCGCGCAGCACGGTTTCGGTTTTGAGTTCCCCCTCATCGGTACGGCGAACGACTTCACCGACTTCAAAAACGCGCTGCGGGTAGGAGTGATGCGTGTTGCCCCTAAGCACGTCGAGCAAGTTGGGCAGCAAATCCGCGCGGAGGTGGTTGTAGTCCGCACTCACCGGGTTAAGGAGGGGCACGCCCGGCGAGCTGTTCGCGCGCCGTGCTTTTTCGGTATTGGAGAGCACATACGTCGCGACTTCGGTAAATCCGGCGCCGGCGAGCGCGTCGCGCCAGCGGCGTTGAAGGCGCGTGTAGTCGGAGACGCTGCCGTGCGTAAACGAGCGCGGGGGGAGGGGGTCGAAGTGCTCGAAGCCGTACGCGAGAGCGGCTTCCTCGACGACGTCGACAGGGTGTAGAAAGTCGGCGCGGTAACGCGGGCAGTGCACGTGAAGGTAATCACCTTCGGCGAGCGCTTCCAGGCGCTGCTTTTGCAGTAACGCGGCCGCTTGCTTGCCGCCGAGTTTAAGGCCGAGGGCGGCGTTAATTTCAACAAGGCTGACGCGCATTTCGCTCGGCTGCGTGTCGGGCGTGACGAGGATACGGTCGGGGTAACGAATTTCGGCGGGCACGATTGTGGCGCCGAGGTCGGCGAAATTCTGGCAGAGAATCACGAGGGCAGTATTGCACGCCTCAACGTCGGTGCCCGTCACGTCGAGAAACACATTGCGCGTTTTTTGGGTGAGTTGGGTGAGGGCGCCGTTGATGACCGGCGGCATGGAGAGGACGCGGCGCTGTGAGTCCGTAATCAAGGGAGCGCGCTCGCCGATGAGGTGCGCGTACGCTTTGCCTTTCTCGTGTTCGGCGAGAATTTGGGCGGGCGTCATTTCCTTCGTGTGCCCCAAGGGAATGAAGGCGTTCGAGTGCAAGGGAACGGCTTCATAGTGGAACGGTCCCGTAACGGCGTCTGCGTCGTGGATGCCGATGGCGACTTTGCGGCGGCGCCGGCCGTGCGTGAGCGTGAGTTTTTCCTGCACTTGCATGAGTTCGCGCAACTCGTCGTCGTCGACGCGCAGGCCGCGCGCTTCGGCGGCAGCAATGACGGGACGCACGGGGAGCACGCTCGCGTCCACGCTGACGCGGACGCGCTGCGTGGAGAGCGGCAGCGGCGCGAGACCGATTGCTTCGCCCAGCAAGCCGTTGACGGCGCGCGCGACGCCTTCGGTGGAGAGCAGATCGGGACGGTCGCCCGTGATTTCGAGTTGGTACTCGGTTTCGCTTTCGGCCTCTACGCTGGTTTTCGCGTTCTGGAGTAGGGCGGCGAGTTCTTCGGAGTCGACGCGGCGGCGCAGCAGGTGCGCGAGTTTGCGTTTTTGTACCGTGATGGAAACCATGGCGTGCGTTCCGTTGGTTTTTCGTGTTTTCTCTAAGTCTACTTCGAGTGGAGGAACTCGAGGTCTTTGGAGTAGAGGTCGCGGATGTCGGTGATGCCGAGCTTGAATTGAGCGAGGCGGTCGATGCCGAGGCCCCACGCGAGGACGGGGACGTCAACGCCGAGAGCTTCGAGCATTTCGGGGCGAAACAGGCCGGCGCCGCCGACTTCCGTCCACCCGCGACCGGGGATATCGGCGACGAGGTCGGCGCTGGGCTCCGTGAAGGGGTAGTAGGACGGCACGACTTTGACGCGTGTGGCGCCGAACATTTCGAGGGCGAAGTTTTTGAGGTAACCGACGAGTTCGCGGAAATTCAGTCCCTCCTCCATTACAAAACCGCCGAGTTGGTTGAACTCGATCATGTGCTTCCAATCGATTTCGTCAGGGCGAAACACGTGCGCGAAGAAGAACACGCGCTGCGGCGGCCGCAGGCCCGCGGCGAGTTCGCGCGCGCTGATGCCCGTGTCGTGCGAGCGCGCGATGAGGCGCTTGGCGACGGCGGCGCTCCACGAGTACCGCCAACCCTTGCTAGTAGCGCTTCCTTCCTCGTGCGCTTTGCGCACGCGCTCAACGAGTTCAGCGTCGGGGAGTTCCCCGCTCTTAGGTTCGGCGAGATGGAAGACGTCGTGGATTTCACGCGCGGGGTGGTCTTGCGCCATGAAAAGGGCGTCCATGTTCCAAAACTCGGTTTCAGTGAGCGGCGCGTCCACTTCGCGAAAGCCGAGGCCGACGAGGTGCTCACGAATCGAGTCCAAAAAGTCTTTGTACGCGTGCTTGCGACCCACCGCGACGGGCTTAGAGAGCGTGGCGGCATCATAGGCGCGGAACTTCGCGGTTCGCCACTCGCCACTTTTAAGCATTTCGGGCGTGAGTTGCGCGACGCCCTCCGCCCCGATTTCACTCGCGCGCGCAAGAGCGGTTTCGCCTTGCGGCGTGAGGCTGGCCTCGACGCGCTTTTCGATTTTTTCGCTCGCCAAGCCGCGCTGCACGAGGAGTTTCGTAGCGTCCCGGTTCTTGACTTCGGCGCCAGCGGCGAGTTGGAATAGTGCGTCCTCGAAGGAGGAGCGCGGCGCGTCAAGGGCGCGAAGTTTGATGCCACCCGCGCCTTTCTCGAGCGCCACCCACGCCTGTTTTTTCACCCACTGCAACGCGATGCGGCCTTGCTCGGCGCTTAAACCCGCTTTTGAGATAGCGGAGTCGAGGAGGAGTTCGCGGCCTTCGAGCGCGTCGTGGAGGCGTCGTTCCGGCAAGCCGTGCTTGACGTAGTGTTCGCCTTCCGGCGTGAGGGCGTAGCGCGCGGATTCGTGCCGTTGAAGGCGAACGAGGCTCTCGCTTTCGAGCGCGGCGAGGCGGCTCATCACTGCGCTGAGTTCGTCGCCCGTGGCCTCGGCAAGTTGTTCCCCGCTCGCAGGGCCTGTAGCGAGGAGGTGGAGGAGGCGGCGGTCGCGGTCGTTCACGGCAAAAAACTCGCAACGAGAGTGGAAGCGTTCAGTGGGTTGGATTTAGGGCAAAGGGGCTTTAAGTGCCTTTGTCGACGGGCGGGAAGCTGGAAAGAAAGGCTTAAAACGCGTTTGGTTTGGTGTCAGCGCGCGTAGCATGTTTGTTTTCGCCGAACGTTGCGTTCGGGAGGGTTTGAAATCCAGGCCTGCAAAGATGAAAGAAGAAGCCACGTGCATGAAGTGCGACTGTTCATGCATGTACCACGTCTGGATGCCGCGCTTGTTTGGAC
>JBBILJ010000006.1:0-668 GCA_037444945.1 Microcaldota archaeon
GGGCAAACACCGACGGAACAAAAAGCGAACGCCCTACTCGAAATCAAAGAACTCAAAAGCGTAATTAGCGGCGGACGCCTCCCCGTCAGCACCACAGTGGGAAGCGCGTTCAGCGTCACGCCGAGTCTCGGCTCGCAGTTCCTCACGTACTCTATCATCGCGCTTTTCATCGGCATCCTCGTCGTCGCCCTCATCATCCTGGTGCGTTACCGCAAACCCATCCTCGCTCTGCCCATTATCGCCATCAATATTTGCGAAATCATCATTCTCACTGCCATCATCGGCACGGTCGGCACCATCGACCTTTCCGCCATGGCGGGTATTGTGACTCTTATCGGCACGGGTGTCGACAACCAAATCATCATCACGGACGAGCTCCTCCGCGGCCACCGCGGAGAAGGAGACGTTCCCGAGAGCGCGGGCTCGCAGGAACGCAACCTCAAGGACCGCCTCGGCAAAGCGTTCTTCGTCGTGTTCAGCACCGCCGGCGTCGCGATTGCCGCCATGCTTCCCCTCCTCCTCAGCGGTATCGTGGAAATTACGGGTTTCGCGCTCGCCACCATCATCGGCATCGTGCTCGGCGTCTTCATTACGCGCCCCGCCTACGGCTCGCTGATGCAACTCATCGCGGCACATGCTAAAGAGTCGCCCCCCCCCCCCCCCCCCCC
>JBBILJ010000006.1:757-21059 GCA_037444945.1 Microcaldota archaeon
CCGCCTACGGCTCGCTGATGCAACTCATCGCGGCACATGCTAAAGAGTCGCCCCGCCACCCGCCCACCCCTGCAGCACCCCCAACTAATCTTTAAAAGTCCGCCCTCCCTTCCACCGCTTCAGCCACGCAAGGTTTTTCGGCGAACTTACTCATGGCGGACGAGAAAACACTCCTCACTGCCGCGGCACCCAAGGAGCAGTGGGATTACGCGCGCATCGCCCTCGTCATCCTCGGCCTCCTCATCCTCGCGGCCGCCGTATACTGGGTCACGCAACCCAGCACCCCCGCGCCGACCGCCACTCCTTCTGCGACGCCGCACGTTATGGCGCAACCCTCTCGTCCCCCGCGCGCGACGCCCACTCTCCAAGCAACGCCGACAAGTACGCCAAACCCTTCCGGTCCATTCCGCCCCACACGCGCACCGACCCCAACTCCTTCACCCACGTCACTCTCCACGCCGACGCCCACCATTAATCCTCCATTCCCGACACCGCCGTCAAACTCGTCCAACGGCACCAACCCGCCTGGCGTTCAGCCGCCTGGAACGATTCCACCTGGCTCTAACGGAACCCCTCCCGCACCAACGCCGACACCCGACCCGTGCTTCGGACGATGGGGCATCCCCGGAACGGGCTGCTAAAGCGGGGAACGCAAACCCTTTAAGTTTGAGTACCTAGCGTGAGGCATGGAGAACAAGCGCGTCACTTACTTGACTTATTTCGTTCACGGCACGACGACCGACAACGAAAAAGGAATCGCGACGGGTTGGGCGCCCGGCGAGTTGTCCGAACTCGGCCGAAAGCAAGCCCTCGAATTAAGGGAGTTGACGCAGGGCGAAGAGTTCGCGGTCGTTTACTGCTCGGACCTGCAGCGCGCCGTCGACTTCGCGCACCTCGCGTTCGGGGGAACGCTTCTCCATCATCATGGACTCGCGCTTGCGGGAATGCAACTACGGCGAGTGGAACCGCGGTGACGCCCAAAAAATGGATGGCGAAACCCTGCGCCGAGTGAAGGAACCGTTCCCCGGCGGGGAGAGTTACCGCGACGTGGAGGTGCGCGTGCGCGACTTCGTCGCGTTCCTGCTCGACGAGCACGCGGGCGAGCGCGTGGCGGTTGTTTCACATCGCGGGCCGCAGCTCGCTCTCGAAGTGATTTGCAACCAAAAATCGTGGGAGCAAGCCATTCGCGAGGACTGGCGCAACCAAACCCCAAAAGCCTGGCGGGCGGGGTGGGCGTACGAACTGCACGGCTAACGCTCGACGGGCAAAAAAAGCGACAAACTAGGGCGCAGGGGGTTGTCCTGCGCTGCCGCCAGATTTCTTCTTTTCGTTTTCTTCGGCTTCCTCGACGAGGTGTTTGCCGAATTCGGCGCGCCGGCGGGCCTGCTCTTCGAAACGCGCGCGCTCCTCGCCCTGGAACACTTTTTCGTACAAGTAGTTCGAAAAGTTCTGCGTGGAGAGCGCAGAGTCAATCAAAATGTTTTGCGCTTCATCCGCCGTCACCCCTAACTTAGAGGGCGCAACGAGTTGGATGCCAATGGGAGCGTACTTGAGGCACACCCGGTGAAGAGTTTCAAAGTTGTTCGCCAAAAACTTGACTTCCGCGAACGTCGAGTACACGCCGCCATCCTCGACGACAGACTCGACTTCACCGCGGCAGTACAGCGCCCCCTTTTCTTTCGCAAGGTTAGTGAGGAATTCGACGAGGGAAGCACGCACCCCCTCCTTGTCCTTGCCGTACGCATCAAAGTGCAGGAGGACGTACACGGCGCCATGGCGAGTGGTCTCCAAAATCAAGTCTTCAAGCTCGCGCTCGGAAATGTTCTTGCCCGCGTTGATGACTTCGCGCTGGCCCGCCATCGTGCTCCGCCTTACGTTCGCCACTAAAGGGTTTCAAGTTCGCCGTTGCGGATGCGGTAGCGGTGCGACGCGTCATGCGGGCACACAAACTGGTCGCCCGCGGGTTTGAGGCGCAATCCAAAACCGTGCTGCACAAAGCAGCGCCGGCACACTTGAATGATGTCGTCACCTACAACCGTCATCCGAAATCGACTCCATGAAAGGTTAACGCCAGAATTGGCGCGAGTAGCAACAGCGGCGGCGTTTAAAACCCCCACGCCCCCGTTTCGAGCTATTGAATAGAAGGAGTCGTGGCGCGCACGAAAACGGACTGTAACCCTTCGCCGAACGAGGCGCCCGCGCTCCGCAAAAAATCTAGCAACGAGGGCTGAGGCTGATAAAAGCACTCGTCGGGCTTGCCATCGCTGCCGACCGCGATTCCGCCGAGTTCGGCAGCGCGCCGCAGCGCTTGCGGACGCGTCCCCAGTGAATCAACCAGTCCCGCGGCGAGGGCTTGCTTGGCGCTGAGCACGCGCGCATCGAGGGCGTTCTCGAAGAGGGGCGTGAGCTTGCCGGCGCGCGCCGCGCGCACATCCCCCAAAAAGTTGGCGCTCACTTCGTCCACGATGTCCTGCAGTACTAGACGCTCCTCGGGCGTGAGGTTGCGCGCCCCGGTCCCGATGTCTTTGAGGGCGCCGCTCTTAATCGACTCTTCGCTCAGACCGAGTTTTTGAAAGAGTCCCTCGTAGTTGAGGAGCGTGGTGCGCGCGCCAATGCTGCCCGTGAGGGTGTTTGGGTTCGCCACGATTTCGCTCGACGCGGCCGCTACGTAGTACCCGCCCGACGCGCCGACGTCCTCAATGTACGCGACCACGGGCTTGGAGGCGTTGCGCACCGCGTCGAAGGCTTCCTTGCTTGCCGCGGAACTGCCGCCTGGCGAATTCACTTCCAGCAGCACGGCCTTCACACGCGGGTTACTCTGCGCGGAGTCAAAATCGTCGATGAAGGAGTAAACGCTGGGGGAGCTGGCGGAGAGAATGGACGCACTCGAACCGTAATCAATGTCGCCTTCGAGGCGCACCACGCCCACGCAGGAACCGAAACCGGAATTGGTGCGGGAGCCGCCGAGTGAGGCGAAGAAGAGAGCGAGGAAGGCGAGGACGAGAAACCCGGCGAGGAGTGCAGCGTGAAGAAAGCGCATGCGGTTTAATTCACTCGGAGCGAATAAAAAGCGCGCTGACGATTACAATCGTTGAACCCCGCGCATGCTAGACATCCCCCGCCTCCTCCTGTTCGTCCTTCCCGCTTACATTGCGAACTCGACGCCCGTCGTGTTCGGCGGCCACACCCCCATTGACTTTGGCCTCACCCTCGCTGACGGGAAACGCGTTTTCGGGAGCTCTAAAACTTGGCGCGGCCTTTTTAGCGGCATCCTGTTCGGCATCCTGACCGCCATCATCCTCGCCATCCTCACGCAACCCACCCTGCAAGCTATCCAGGGCGCCACCCTCGTCGGTGTCTTGCTCTCCGTCGGCACGCACGTGGGGGACTTGCTCGGCTCGTTTCTCAAACGTCGCCTTGGAATGAAGTCGGGCGCCGAATTCTTCCTCACCGACCAACTCCTCTTTCTCGTCGTCGCCCTCGCCTTCGCGTGGCCCTTCCACCCCTTGGCGCTGGATGAATTAGTGTTTCTCGTGGTCCTCACGTTCATCCTACACAAAACGTCCAACATCGTCGCGCACCGCCTCCACCTCAAACAAGTCCCCTGGTGAACGTGCGTAAATGCCTTTGCTCAACGCCGACTCGCGCTTCTTCCTCACCCGCTTCCCCATTTTTTTCGCCGTTCCTTACCTCTTGCTGCACCTTCTCCCCCTCCAACTACTAACTGAACCTCTCGCGCGCTTGCAAGCCTACCTCCTCAATGGAGCGGGAATTCCCGCTGCCGCAAGTAGTTCTCTGGTCCTCACGCCCAAACTCGCCGTCACCATCATCCCGGACTGCACAGGCCTAGTCATGGTGGTTCTCCTCGCCGCACTGCTTTACTCTACCGACATTGAACCCGCGCGCCGCCGCGCCGCCCTCCTCTACTCGATCCCGCTGCTGTTGGTTTACAACGCGTTCCGCCTGCACGCCGTTATTTTAGCGGGAGTCCTCAATGGCCCTGCCGCCCTCGACGCGATGCACTTCACGCTCTGGCTCGTCGACGCCCTCCTCGTCCTCGCCCTCTGGGCTCTTGCCGCTCAAATACGGCTCGCCCCCCAAACGAGGAACATCCAACAAGCCGGTAAAAAACGCAAAGCAGAGAAGAGAAGCAAACGAAGAGCGAAAAGAAAATGAAACCCAAACTCGTGCGAATCAGTTTCAAGAATGCAAACCCAAAACGTCTCAACGACGTCCGAGAATCGTTACTGAGCCTGGACTTTCACCCGAGCCGTCCAACGCATCGAAACGTCTTCCTAACGCGCCAAGACGACGTTCGCCGTTTCGTGAGCGAAATAGGGTTTAATAATTCCAAAAACCAAAAGCGTTTCGAATTTTTTGCAGCCCCGTCGTCTAGCGGTCAAGGATAACACCACGAACTCCAACTCGGTTTTCGCGGCGTCCTGAAAACAGGCTCTGAACCTGTGGACAGCGGTTCGAATCCGCTCGGGGCTACTCTTCCTTTTTTCTAAAAGTCAATCCACATGGCTCGGTGCGTTTTCTTCATGGCGCTGTAGCCGAGGCGCGTGTAAAAGGAGTGTAACTTTGTATCGTCAGAGTTGATGAAAAGCCCGCAGCGCTTCACGCCTCGAAGTTTGAGGCGGCGATGCGCGTCTTCGACGAGAGCCGAGCCAACTCCTTCCTCTTGATGAGCCTTGCGAACGGCAAGTCGGAAGAGAAAAGCGGCCCAACCCGGATCGAGCACGTAAACGCTTCCAATTACTTTATTCTTCTTTGTCGCGACGAGAATTGATTCCGGGTCTTTCGAAATCATCCGACGCAAGTTCGACTCTCGATCTCGCAAACGGTCAAACAAGCCTGTCTCGACTAAATTCCTGCGAACCGCCGCGTAATCCGAAGGCCGATAGGTCCGAATTTCCACCATACGCCTAACCAGAGTTAACCCGCTTAATTACTCTAATCTCCCCCCTCCTTTTTCTTCTCCCTTTCACCTAATTCTTCTTCGTGATGACAAGAGGTATTCCTGAGTCCCCGCAAGGGGGCAGTGATTGGAGAGACTCAACTGAATTGCTGGGAGCACTGGTTGGCACGCCTCTCCCGCCATTAAAACCATTCAAGCACGCAAGGGTTCCATGACGGTCGGCGAAACGCAGGCGCTCGAAGCAAGCGCGCTGCTCGAAAAAATGGGTTACCACGAACTCAACCCCCTCCAGCGTCAAGCACTCGCCGAAGGCTTGCTCGACGAGCCGCGCGTCGTCGTGAGCGCCCCAACCGCGTCCGGCAAGACGCTGCTCGCGCTCCTCAAAATGGCGGACAATTACGCGAAAACCAAAACCAAAGCCTTGTACATTGTGCCGCTGCGCGCGTTGGCGCGCGAAAAACTCGACGAATTCTCCAATGCACTCGCCGCGTTCGACATGAAAGTCGCCGTCTCAACGGGCGACTTGGATTCCAACAGCGAAGACCTCGCGCTCAGCGACGTACTCGTCGTGACGAGCGAAAAAATGGATTCCCTCCTCCGCCACCGGCCCGCATGGCTGGGTGACGTAGGGCTCGCAATCATCGACGAGGCGCACGTGCTCAACGACGAAGAACGCGGCGCCACACTCGAAGTCGTCGCCACGCATCTGAAAACCCGCGGAACTCGCTTACTCTTGCTCAGCGCCACGATTAACAACGCGAAAGAGCTCGCGGGTTGGCTCGGCGCGCGGTTGATTCGCAGCAATTATCGTCCCGTCGTGCTGCGCAAAGGCATCGCGACGAAAGAAAAAATCTTGTGGGAGGAAAAAAACGAGGTCCTCGAGGGCGGGGAGCCCGTCGCGCAACTCGTCCGCCGAGGCCTGCAAGCCAACGACGGCAAAGGCCAAGTCCTGATCTTTGTTTCCACACGGCGAAACGCCGAATCACTCGCCGAAGCCCTCGGCCGCATCGTCGCGCCCACGCTCACGCCCGCCGAAAAGCAAAAGTGTGCGCTCCTCGCGCAAAAAGCGCTCAAAGCCCTCAATCCTCCAACGCCGCAGTGCCGCGAACTCGCCGCCGCCTTGGCGCAAGGCGTCGCGTTCCATCATGCGGGACTCGTCGACAAGGACCGCACCCTGATCGAGAACGGCTTTAAGCAAGCTCGCTGCCTGAAAGTCATCGTCGCCACCACCACGCTCGCGATGGGCATCGATTACCCAGCGAGCTGGGTGATTGTGCGCGACCTCAAGCGCTTCAACGGCCGCTTCTCCGAATTCGTTCCCCGCCTCGAAGTCGAACAAATGACGGGACGCGCGGGCCGGCCGCGGTACGACCGCGAAGGCGTCGCCGTGTTGCTTACAACGGCGGCGGAAACTAAGGCGGTGCGCGAAAAATACGTTCTCGGCGAGTTGGAAGACATTTACAGCAAGCTCTCCAGCGAACCCGCACTGCGCATGCACTCCCTCGCCCTCATTGCGAGCGGTAACGCCTCCTCCTTTAAGGAGTTGTTTGAGTTTTACGGGAACACATTCTTCGCGTCCCAGTACGGCGACGCGACGCGCCTCTTCGAAAAAGTAGAGCGCATCGTCGGCGAACTTAAGGAAATGGATTTCGTGCGCGAACGCAAAGACCAACTCGTCGCGACGCCGGTGGGAAAACGGGTGAGCGAGCTCTATCTTGACCCGTTGACGGCGGGAGAGTTTCTCTCTTTCTTCAAGCAAAAAGGCGACAAATCACTCTTCTCCTACTTGCTCGCCGTCGCGAACGCCACTGAATCCCGCCCCTTGGTGGGGGTGGCGCGCGGGGAAGAGAATGCTTTGCGGGAAGAAATGTATGTCGTGCTCAACGACTACGAGGCGCACGCGATGGACTTCGACGCGGAAGCAGTCGAGAAATACAAGACCGCGAAACTTCTCAACGCGTGGATGAATGAGGAAAGCGAAGAAAAAATGATGGCGGACTACGGCTTACCGCCAGGAGTTGTTCACGGTCGCGTGCGCGTCGCGGAATGGCTCGCGTACTCGATGGCGGAACTCGCCTTTCTGCTCAACGAAACCACGATTTTCCGCTCCGCGAAAACCGTTCGCCGCCGCCTCAAACAAGGCGTCAAGGAAGAATTACTGCAACTCGCCCGCTTTCGCGGCATCGGGCGAGTGCGCGCCCGCAAACTATTCAACTACGGCATCCACACCGAAGAACAATTCCGCGCCAAAACCCCTGACGAAATCAAACTACTTTTGCGCGAGCGACCGCCGGGGCAGAAAAAACTCTAACGCCGCCCTCGCGCACCCGTTCGCTTCTTTTTCGTTCGCACCGGTTTTTCCACTGGCTTGCTTAACCAGTAATACCAAACCGCGTAGAAACCAATCAGCACGACGAGGAGAAAGACGCGAAAGAACGCGTCGTGAAGAAAGACGCTCACCGAGAGGTTATCAGAACTGAAGAAAAAGAGCGTGACGCTGATGCGCAACGCGTTGAAGAGCAGGATAACGGTCGTGCCCGTTAGAAAGCCGTAAAGGCGGTGTTTGAGCGAGCGATCCGTGCTGGCGAACAAAAACCCGAACACGAGCGCCAGCTCAAGCCCCGCGCCGCAGAGCGGAATGAGGGCAGCGTCAAACGGCAGACCCTGCACGCGCAGCAGTGGGTCGAAGGGAACGGGCGGGTAGAGCGCGACGGCTTGCTTACCCATCGCGTTGAGGAAGAGGGCGGAAGAGCCGGCGGCAATCGCTTGCAAACTCGGCGTAACGAGGGAGAAGAGCGCGTACGCGAGGAGGGAGAACAGCGCGAAGCGCGCCACAAAACCGAGCGCATCGGCGAGGACGGCGCGAGTACGAGAAATCATAGGGGGCGTCAGGCGCGACGGAAATAAAAGAGGACTACTCTTCGCGCGGGCAGACGCCGGTGCTGCACGCAATTTGGAAGACGACGCCGCAAAGGACGGAGAAAATCGTTTTAAATAAGAGATTGAGGGGGACAGTAGCAAACAGGTTGCCGGTACCCTCGAACAGGGAAAAGAGGACGGGAAACACGAACGAGTCCGCGGCCAAGCCGAGCCACAGCGCGACGAATACTCGCAAACTGACTGGCTTGAGGCGGACCAAGCGCGTGAAGGCGTAGTAAGTCACGGTCGCGCTCAGGGCGAACGCGAGGAGGGAGGCGAGACTGCCGCTGAGGCTACCACTAAGGACAGTGAAGAGCGCGGTCTGGGGAATAACAGAAGTGGCGAGTCCGCGCATCGCCACGTAGGAGGCGAACCAACGCGCGGGAAGGAGGAAAAGTGTGGCGGTGAAGATGGCGAGGAGGTAGGTGCGCGCACTTTTGGCTCCAATGAGGTACGCGATGACGGGAATGCCGAAGAGTACGAGCGGATAAATTGTGTATGAGGCGGGGAAGATGTCAAAGCCTAATGAATTCACCGTGTATAGAATCGTCGTGTTCGCCATCGCGTAGAGGGCAGCGATGAACGCGACGAACGGCAGCAGGCCCCATCCCTTGCGGAAATAGAGGAGGGCGAAGGCGAGGAGGAGGTAGACAATGGCCTCCAAGACGAGAAGCAGAAAGATTTCCATTACAAAAAAGGCAGGCTCCGCGCCGTTTTAAATGATGCCCTGACTTAAAAACTACTGTTGGCGCACCCGCAAAGGCGCCGGTCGGGTTTTTTACATGGACATCAATTTTCAAGCCACTGAACGCAAGTGGCAAGCGGCGTGGCGGGACGCCAAACTCTTCGAGCCAAAGGCCGAAAGCGAGCGCGAGAAGTTCTTCTTCACGATTCCCTACCCCTACGTGACGGGCAACTTGCACGTAGGGCACGGCCGCACCTACACCAACGGGGACGTAATTGCGCGCTTCAAACGCATGCAGGGCTACAACGTGCTCTGGCCGATGGCGTTCCACATCACAGGAACTCCCGTGCTCGCGGTTTCGAGCAAAATCGCGAAAAAAGACCCCGGCACCCTCGAACTCTACCGCGGCTACGTGCGCGCGTACGAGCCCGACGAGGCGACCGTGGAGCGCGTCGTGGCGAGCTTCGCGGACCCCTGGAGCCTCGTGAACTACTTCTCCAAAAAACTCGTTCAAGATTTTACGTCCATGGGGTACTCGCTAGACTTGAGCCGCCAATTCACAACAGGAGATAAAGAATACAACAAGTTCGTCGAGTGGCAGTTCCACCAATACCAACACAAAGGCTACCTCACGCAGGCCGCCTACCCGCTCCTCTACTGCGTAAATGATAAGAACGCGGTCGGCGAGGACGACATCAAGGACGCGGACACCCAACCCGTCGAAGTCCAAAAGTTTTACGCCTTCAAGTTCGCCGTGCCAAGTGGCCCGCAGGCGGGCAAAAAACTCGTGAGCGCAACGTTGCGCGCGGACACCGCGTGGGGCGTCACGAACGTCTTCGTTCAGCCCGACTGGGAGTACGCCGTCGCGCAAGTCGAGGAGGGCGGCCGCACTGAAGAATGGATTGTGAGCGCGCAGGCCCTTGAGAAACTCAGCCTCCAAAACCGAAAAGTCAAGCAAACCGGTACTGTCCGCGGGGCTGACCTCGTCGGCCTAAGCGTGAAAACACCCGTCGGCGCGAGCGTCTCCGTGCTGCCTGCCGCTTTCATCGAGCAAACCGTTGGCACGGGCATCGTTCACAGCGTGCCCGCCCACGCGCCCTTCGATTTCGTCGCCCTGCAAGATCTTCAGAAAGACTCGAAAATGCTCGAGCGATTCGCCGTCGTCAACCTCAAACAACTCGTCGAGCAAATCAAGCCAATTGGCGTCATTCAAACGCCCGGTTTTGGGGAGATACCCGCCGCCGAACTGGTGCAGAAACTTAAAATCAACAACGCGCGCGAGAAAGACAAACTTAACAAAGCCACCGCAGAGCTCTACAAAGCCGAGTTTTACGGCGGCCGCATGAACGAGAGGTGCGGTGAGTTCGCGGGCACTCCCTCAAGTGAAGGGAAGGAGAAAGTCGGCGAGTGGCTGACAAAACAAGGCGCCGCGAGCGTGTTCTACGAAACGAGCCGCGCCGCGGAGTGCCGCTGCGGCGGACAGGTCGTCGCTGCAGTCATGAAAGACCAGTGGTTCATCGACTTCAGCGCGCCAGGCTGGAAGGAGCGTTCCCGCGAGTGCCTTGAGCGCATGCTCATCGTTCCCAAGCAGTACAAGAAGCAGTTCGAGGATGTGTTCGCTTGGCTCGACAAGCGCCCTGCCGCGCGCCGCCGCGGCTTGGGCACGCAACTGCCCTTCAACAACGAATGGATTATTGAAAGCTTGAGCGACTCCACGCTCTACATGGCGTTCTACACTATCATCAAGCCCCTCCGCGAGCACGGCGTGCGCCCCGAACAACTCTCCCCCGCATTCTTCGACTACGTGTTCAACGGCAAACAAAGCGCGAAAAAAACGAGCGAAGAAACCGGCGTGCCCGCCGCCGCCCTGGACGCAATCCGCCGCGAATTTCTTTACTGGTACCCGAACGACTTGCGGCACACGGGCACCGCCCACATCACGAACCACTTGAGTTTCTTCATCTTCGCGCACACCGCCGCCTTCGGCCCCGAACACTGGCCGCGCGCAATCTCGCTCAACGAACTCGTCATTAGCGAAGGCGCGAAGATGAGTAAGAGCAAGGGCAATGTCGTGACGCTGTACGACATCAAGAAAGATTATCCCGTTGACGCTTACCGCCTCTACTCCGTCGGCGCCGCTGAACTCGGCGGCGTTCTGGATTTCCGCCGCAAGGACGTGGACGCCACACGTCGCACTGTGCAGCGCCTCGCGAACGCCATTGAGGACTTGCGCGAACTTACCAAACAACCCGCTCAAAGCGGTCCAGCGGCCGCGTGGTTCGTCTCCAAATTCGAGCGCGCCGCCCGCGACGCGACCACCGCCCTGGACGAGTTTCGCCTCCGCGACTACGTGCAGATTACGGTGCATGGACTGCTCAAGCACTACGATTACTTCAAGCGCCGCGCTACCCCAGCTGAGCAAGCGCACGCGGCGAAACAAATCGGTTCGCGATGGGTCGCCCTCATTTGTCCCGTGGTGCCGCACGTCGCTGAAGAGCTCTGGCAGCGTGCGGGTGGCAACGGTTTCGCGAGCGCGGCGTCCTGGCCGGAAAACCGACTGCAATTCATTTCCGATGACGCGGAACGCGGCGAGGACTTCGTGGCGGGCGCGATTGAGGACGCGCGCAAGATTCTGGAGCTCTTGCAGCGTAAAAACCAGAACGTGAGTCGCGTCAAATTTATTATCGCAAAACCCGAAAAGGCGCGCCTCCTGACGGCAGCACTCGAGAAAGCAGCCACCCCTGAGGAACTCGACGCGCTTCTAGGGGGTGAAGCCAGCGCGAATCTGCTCGAGTTCGCTAAAAAGAATTTCTTCGAACTCAAAAACCGAGGCACTGCGGAATTTGACGAAATCGCGCTTTTGCAAGACGCTAAAGGATTTTTAGAACGCGAACTTGGTCTTGCCGTCACGATTGAAAGCGAAGCGCAAAGCACGGAACCGCGAGCTGCACGCGCACTCCCCGGCCGACCCGCGGTCTTGTGCGTTTAAAAGAGTCTTGCTCCTGGGTTTTTCCATGACTCTTCGTGGTGCCCGGGGGCAGACGGCGATTTACTCAGCATTACGGTTATCTTCATTGTCCGCAACACCGCCATCACGTACTACGGCTACAGTGGTTCTTGTAGCGCGTGCCCAGCAAGCCCCTTTGACGGACCACCCCTAACGGGAACAACACACGTCACGGCAACCAGCAATACGCCGAACAACTGTAACACCTAAACCCGTCCCGCGCACGCAACTGAACTGGCAAAGCGGGTCGGGGCGTAAGGGTTAAAGAACGCCGCCCCGTAAGTCGGAGTATGCCGGCCGAGTACGTCGTGAAGACGGAAGGCGAGAAGCGCCGCCTCGTCATCAACTTCAAAGGGTTACCGTACGGGCCAGACGTGGCGCGCTACCCGGACGCCATGAAAACCGTCGTGCAAGCCCTCAAGGAAGTGGAAGCCGACGAAGTCGTCTTGAGCGAGTACTACGAACGCATTTACAGCGAGGAGCAGACGCGTTGGCTGCGCAGCATCGCGGACCTCGTTTCCAAGCTCGAAACCGAAACCGTGTGGGCGCCCTCGCACCTCGGCACGACGCTGGACGCGAAAGTGCTTTCCGCACGGCACGCCGCCGTCCTCGATATTTACAACACCATCCCCACCGACCCGTTCAAGGCATACCTCGACTTGCTGCGCCTGGTGAAGTCGGAGACGGGGCGCGCGTCAGGGTTGAGCGGCGCCGAACTGGAGGACGCGAAAGCCTATTTGCGCACGCTCGTCTTCATGCGGCAGGCGTTCGAGGACGCGTCCTTAATCAAGCGCGTCAAAGAATACCTCGCCCAACTCGGCTCGCTGCCCGCCGAGCGCGGCATTTACTCGAGCCTTTTTGAAGTCGCAATTAAGCCGAGCTTTATTGGCAGCCGAATCTTCTTCACGGGCACCGAGACGCTCGAACTCGTCGACCAGTACGACGTGCTCGGCAGCAAAGTGTACATCTACAAGCACCCCGAAAAAGTCGATTACCTCTACTACATCAACCCGCCCGAGTACACGCTTTCCCCCGAAAAATACTTCTTGCTCGAAAAAACCAAGCAAGTCGTCGCCGAGCACCGCCCCGGCTCCGTCGGCTTCATGGACATCTCGCAGGCGCGCAAGTACTTCCACAAGATTTACGTCTCCACGCTCTCCGATTTAGCGCAGAAAAACAACATCAAGCTCTCCGTGGAGGAGAAGGAAGAACTCGCCATCATCGTGTCCCGCTACACCATCGGGTACGGCATCCTCGAACTCTTGCTGAGCGACCGCCGCCTCACCGACGTCTACCTCGACTCCCCCCTCGGCGTCAAACCCATCTACGTCGTGCACAGCAAGTACGGCCAATGCCAAACCAACGTCATTTTCACAGAAGAAGAAGCACGCGCCGTCGTGTCACGCTTCCGCGCCCTCTCCGGCCGCGCCTTCGACGAAGCACACCCCATCCTCGACTTCGACCTCCCTGATCTGCAAACCCGCGTCGCCGTCATCGGAAAACCCCTCGCCCTCGACGGCATCGCGTTCGCCTTCCGCCTCCACAAAGACACGCCATGGACCATCCCACAATTTCTGGACAACAAAATGTTCAACCCGCTCGCCGCAGGCATGTTCAGCTTTTTCGTGGACGCCCAAGCCTCCATGCTCCTCGTCGGTTCGCGCGGCGCGGGAAAAACGAGTTTTCTGCAGGCCATGATGCTCGAAATCCCGCAAAACTTACGTATCATCGTGCAGGAAGACAGCGTGACGGGGGACGCACGCATTTGCGTGGAGCGCAACGGTGAACTGGAACTCACCACCGTCGGAGCACTCATCGACGAAATGATTGAAAAGTACGGAAACGAGAAGCGGGCCGGGCAGGACGTCGTCGCGTTCAACCCGGAACTGGTGAAAGTCTTCGCGCTCGACGAGCGAGGCGAAATAGTCCGCGCACCCGTCTCCCAATTCATCCGCCACAAGGTCGCCAAAGACATTTATGAAGTGAAAACGCGCTCGGGCGCTCGCTTGCGCGTCACCCAAGACCACTCGCTTTTCACCCTTGGCGAGATCGGCATTGAGGCAATCAAGACGAGCGAGCTTCGGCCCGGGAATTACCTCGCCACGCCCCGCACGCTCCCCTTGCCGTTTAAGCAGCAGACTCACTTCGACGCGCTGGCCGCCCTGCTCGAAGGCGAAGACGGCTACTTGACTGGTCCCGCCGTTGCGGAGTGGGCGAAAGCGAACCGGAAAATCATCAACGAATTAGGAGAGGAGGAGGGCCACAACCGCGCGCTGCGCAGCTACTGGGTTCGCAAGGGCGTCGTCCCGATTCGAGTCGCCAAGCGCGTCGGTTCGCTGCCGGCTGGCGAGGTTTCGTTCAAAATCGACAAGAGGTCTAAACCGATTCCGGCGCGCCTGGCGCTGGACGAGAACCTCCTCGCATTCGCCGGGCTGTGGCTGGCGGACGGGTGTTACGATGGCAAGTACGGCGTGCTCGTCTCCGTCGTCGATGAAAACGAGCGGAGCGTGTTACGCCGTGTCGCTCAGCGTTTCGGCTTGACGGTGCGCACGCACACGGACGGCGTCACGCAAATCCTCTCCAACACCAACCTCGTTTATGTGCTCAAAAACATTTTCCAATTGCAGGGCGACGCGTACACCAAAAAACTTCCAAGCTGGGCGTTCAATCTCTCAAAACCGCAGACCGCCGCGTTGCTGCGCGGGCTTTACAGCGGTGACGGGACGGTTTCGAAAGCCGAAGTCATCCTCTGCACCTGCTCACCCGATCTTGCCGCCGGCGTAAAAATCCTGCTACAGGGCTTCGGGATCCGCACACGCGAGCACCGCGTTCAAAAAGACAAGACAATCCACCTGCGAATCGGCGCGACGAGCACACTACAAAACTTCCAACAAATCGGCTTTCTCCAAGCATACAAAACCGAGCGCTTGAACGCATTATGCGCGCTCGTCCCCACGCATGACACTCTCGACGTAATTCCCCTTCCGCGTACAGCCAAGGAGCACATCGTCGCTTCTTACGGCCTCTCTCGTCACGATTACTTGACGCGCGGAAACCAAATCGGCCGGCAGCGCCTCGCGCGGGCGGCGAGCACGGAAGGCTTGGTGCGCGAGCTTTGCACGAACGAGGTTTACTGGGACCAAGTCGTTAGCGTTCGAAAAGTCGAAAGCGCGGAAACGCTCGTGTACGACTTCTCCGTTCCTGGATGCGAGAACTTCGTGTGCGAAGACCTGATTGCACACAACACGCAGGAACTCCCCGTGCCGTACCTCAAAAACATCGGTTTCAACATCCAGCGCATGAAGACGCGCCCGCCGCTGGGCGGGGTGAGTGAATCCGAAGTCTCCGCCGAGGACGCGCTCCGCACCGCGCTGCGCCTCGGCGACTCGGTGCTCATCGTGGGTGAAGTGCGCTCGACGGAAGCGCGCGCCCTCTATGAAGCCATGCGCGTCGGCGCCGTCGGCAACGTCGTGATGGGCACGATTCACGGCGAGAGCGCGTACTCGATTTGGGACCGAGTCGTGAATGACCTCGGCGTCCCCACCACGTCGTTTAAGGCGACGGACTTCGCGATTGTGGCGGCCCCGATTCGTTTTAAGGGCTCGATTAAGCGCGAGCGCCGCATTCTCGAAGTCACGGAAGTCAAAAAGCACTGGAACGAGGATCCCTTGCGCGAGGGCGGGTTTTTGCAGTGGATGCAGTTCGACGCCACCAAGGACGACCTTGACCTGTTTTTGGATAACCTCAAAGAGAGTGAATGGATCGAGCACTTGACGCGCGTGCGCGGCTTAAAGTTCGACGACATTTGGGCGGAAATCAACGCGCGCGGCGCCGCCAAACAATACCTCGTCGAGCAGAAGCGCAAGTTCGACGCCCCCAGCCTGCTGGAAGCCGACCAAACCATCCGCGCGCAAACCAAATACCTCTTGCTCGAGGAAAAGCAACGCGAAGAGCACGGCTCCATCAACCACGAAGAATTCCTCGCCGAGTGGCGCGCCTGGGTCGACAACATCCTGGTGAAGGAAGCAATGCAGCTCAAAAACATGCAAAAAGTCGAGCTGTAAGCCGGAAAATTTCGGCGCGCGCAGAATTAGAGTCCTTGTAGCTTTTTCTTGGCGTCTTCGAGCGGCATGTTCACTAAGAGCAGTGGGAGGCCTTCACTTTCCGCGATTTTCACGGCGAGCTTGTCCACGTTCTCTTCCTTCAAATTGTGTAGCACGACGACGGCGGGCTTGATTGGCGCCATTCGCACGGCGACGAGGGTGGAGCGGCCCGTGTCAACTTTCGTGAACATCAGGGCGCGTTGCGAGGTCGTGCTGTAAATCTTCATGAACGACTCGTACGGCATCTCAAGGATGACTTTTACGGCGTCCACGACGGTGGCGCCGAAGAGCGAGAGCGAGTCGAGTTTTTCGCCGCCCGAAAGCACTTTCGCGTCCAGCAATTCCGCGAGTTTCTTGCCGCTGATCGCTTTCTCGAAGTTGTAAGCGTCGAAGAAGTCCTGCGCGGGCGTTTCGGATTCCTTGAAGCGTTTGGTGACGGCGCCGCCGCGGCTCTCGTCAATGGTGAAGAGGGCGTCCGTGAAGCGGCGCACCACGCCGATGCCAGGGCTTTGGCGGCGGTTGGATTCGTAGTCGCTGATGGTGGAGGGCGAAATTTTGAGGAATCCAGATAGTTGCACTTGGGAAATCGAAAAGATGTCGCGCCATTTTTTCATGGCGGCGCCCGGGTTTTCACTCAGCGCGATTTCGCCCGCGATGCGTTGTTTGAGTTGCTCCATCGCCATGAATAATCAAAACCCTTTCAGGTAAACTCGTTGCCCGAAACCCGACCCGTTAGGTAAGGGGAGAGAAACCGCCATTAAAAAGTTTGCCTTCTGACGAAACCAAATTCGACAAGCAACTAATTGACTTGATTCGGTCGACAGCGCTAATCTTCTTCGTTATCATCCGCGAACGGCTGCACGGGCCGCGAGGGACGCTGAAAAGGAGACGGTGCGGGAGTCGGGAACGGCATAGAAAACAACTTCACCGCTTAAGCGGAGTCACTTTCTTGCCCGACCACCTTTTTAAAACAATCTTCCCAACCCAAACCCACTCACATGACGACCGCCACCCCGACCCCGCCCACCAAGAACGATAAAAACGTCGTCGATTGGAATGGCTTGCGCCTCACCACACGACCGAACGTTTACGAGCCGCGCGAGGACTCCTTTTTGCTCGCACAAACCGCCCAAGAGCACGCGCGCGGCCTCGTACTCGACTTGGGGTGCGGCAGCGGAATTGCGGGCATCGCGGCCGCCAAAAACCCATCCATGGCGCAAGTCGTAAGCGCCGACGTCAGCATCGAAGCGATCGAACTCGCGAAAGCCAACGCGCAAGCCAACGGCACACTCGCCAAAACAATTTTCGTACGCTCCAACCTCTTCTCCGCGCTCCCACAACGCTTCGACACGATTCTCTTCAACCCACCCTACTTGCCGCGAGAAAAAGAATCCCAAACAAAAATCGCGCCACCGTTAAGGAACGCATTGGAGGGCGGCGAGACGGGACGCGCCGTGCTCGACCGCTTCCTCTCGCAAGCCAAAGCACACCTCACGCCGAACGGCCAACTCTTCCTCATCAGCTCCTCACTCTCGTCAAGCAAGAGCGATGGCTCGGGGAACAAGGAAACACTCGAAAAACTCGCGCGCGAGGGCTTCGAAGGCAAAATCCTCGCCCAGCAACGCTTCTTCTTCGAAGAACTCGTCGTCATTGCCGCCCGGCGCGCGTAACGACTAAAAATTGGAACGACGACAATTCGAGCGCGCACTTACTGCGCTTCGGCTTCTTCCTGCGCATGTTTGTTGCGTAAGTACAATAGATAGACGGCGGCGCCGATGACGAGAAGCACCACGGCGTACAACCAAGTGTAGTCCTGCTTGGAGCCCGTATGTTGCGTGGCGGGCGCGGAAAGGCAGGCGTCATACTTATTGTTCGCGTCCTGCGCCATGCCGTTCACTTGGTTGAGCTTGGTGAGCGCGGACTGGTAGCCCGCGATCGTGTCGAGCTTCAAATCAGCTTGCGCACCGTTCCACGCGGTTTCGAGCGCAGCCAAGCTCACGCCGCACGACGCGTAACCGGTCTTATGCGTGAGCAGTAGAGGAACGCTCTGCTGCAAGTTCTGGTACTCTGTTGCTGCGTCTACTTTTGCTTTGCGGTACGAAAAACCGTCCACCGTTTCGTTCACCCACGCGCCCTCCGCGGCTTCATAGCCCGCGAGGGCGGCGAGACCTGGGTTGAGGCGCGAGGTTTTGAATGAGGCGAACGACCCGACGTCCTGCACGACGGGGAGGCGTTTGAGAATGTCCGCTTTCGCGTCGGACGTGAGGGACGCGCTGCGGCGCACTTGCGCGCTGAAGTCGTTCACCGCGTTAAAGTGCGTGTACGATGCCGTGACGTACTTGCCGGCGAGCGTGAGCGTCTGGTTGTAATCGCGGTAGTATTCCGCGAATGAATTGAGGGAGTGGTCAGCCTCGAAGCCTGTTCGCGCGGACTTCGCAGTCTGCACGCCGTCCCTCCCAAACAATAAGAACGATTCGTGCACCGAGTCGAGAGTGGCGGAAACGCTCGTAAAGTCCACGCTGGGGTAGTCGTGCTCTAGGTTCGAGAGCTCTTTGGTGGCGCTGTTCAACTTATCCGTCACCGTATCGCTGAACTCGGGCAGGCTGTTCTTGCTGTCCTGCGCGGAAACGGAAAGGCCGAAGTTCGTCATCACGCTATAAAGGACGTCATAGCGGTAAATGAAGTGCGCGAGGGTGGAAAGGGTGTCGGGCGATGTTTCGAATTGGCCATCCGAGGAGCGAATCGCGGCGAACAAGCGGTTCGGGCTCGTAACGGAGTAATAAAAAACTGCGTATGTCTCGTCCCCCGACTGCACGGTTTGCAGCGTCTTCATCTCGGGGTCGTTGCCGAAGAGGGGAGCGACCTTGTCTTTTGCGCTTTCAAACGTCGTTTGGGCGCCCGCAAACACGGAGAGGGAGAGGAGCGTGAGGAGGGCGAGCGCAAAGAGGGAGGAGAAGGCGGGGCGGTTGCGCATGCTTAAGGGAGCGGGGGCGGGCTAAAAAAACCTTTGTTGCCCCCCTGCCTTCCCCGGCGCGCGCCAGATTCAGGAAGGAGTTAAGCGGGAGAAAATCCAATCAGGTGAAGGATTGCACGACGATTCCATAGTCGTGTGAGAGGCCGTCGCTCGGCCAACGGATGATCCAGTCCCGCGTCGCCTGCGTTACGCTCTCCGAGAAGCGCACGGGCGGCGCTGTCGAATTCGAAATGGCCGCGTTCTCCTTGCCGTCCACGCTTAAGAGGATGCGGGCGGTCGCGAACCCGCTCCCCGCCAAACTCTTGAACCGGCACGAGCCTTGGAGTTCGTTAAAGACGCCGTCCTTGGTGCGGAGCGTGAGGGGAACAATTTTTTGCTGCGGGAAAACGAAGAGAAACGTGTCGGGTTGCAGGTACGAGGCCCCCGCTTGGCAGTCCACTGAAGAGCCTGAAGGACGGAAGAACGTGATGATGACGAGGATGGCGACGGCGAGGATGAGGATACCGCGCACCTGCGGCGAGTCAAGAAAGCTACCCCCCGTTTTGCCTCCGGCGCCCGACCCCACCGTCGTTACCGCGCCGACGGCCGCGGTAGTGAGTTCCGCGATGCCGGAAGGGCTCTTCATTTTTTTCACGGCTTCTTCGGTGGCCTGACCCCAGGTTTTTTCCCTCGCTGGAACCGCTTCAAGGCCGAACGGGGTGCCGAGGCAAGCGTCCACGTCCACGCGATAAGAGTCGTCCGCCAAATCGAACCACACGCGGTAGAACGGCACGTACACTTTCGTGACCGCGCTGATCGTGATGGCGTCCCGCTTTACTCCCGTCTGTGCGGCGAGTTTGGCGGCCGCCGCGTCCCGCACTTCAGGCGGCGCAATCGCGGTCTCCTCCACTTCTGCTTCCTTTTCGTTGACCGTCTTCGTTTTCGAGAGTGGGCGATCGAAAAGGAGGGGTACGTAATCGGAAATCTCGCCCGTAAACGCGTTAATTGCGGCCTTGCCCGTCGGCGCGCTGCTGCCCTCTGCTGCGACGTCGAACGAGAACGAGTAGAACGGCGTGTAGACGAGCTTGACTTGCTCCACATCGAACTTAGGTTGCTGCTTGGCGGTCAGCCCTTTCTGGACGACGCTGAGCGCGATTTCCGGCGTCAAGACGGGCTGAAAAGCGTTCGCGTCAAGCAGCATAATCAATCGCGGGGAATCAGCGGCGCGGCGAATAAAAAGCCGCACGGTCGCGCCGCCTCTTGGCTTTCACGAGGGGGCTCGCGCTCACAGTTGAAAACGAAAAGAAATGAAAAAAGTGGGAGAAAAAGAAGGGGGAAGAGGCGCCGAGGTTAGACGCGCTTCTTCACGATTTTGACGTTGTGGGGCGTGAGGAGGATTTTGTCCTCGTCGATGCGCGCGATGTCGCCGTTTATGCTCGTCACGAATGCTTTGAGGCCCGCGACCGCTGTCTTGAGTTTGGCGGGGTTGCGCGCGATGGGCGTGATGTTGAGTAGGACCAAGTTCTTCTGCTTGAGTTCCTCCTCGACGAGTTTAATGTCAGAATCCATTTGGAGCTTGATGGGTTTGACGTAGAAGTCGGCGGCCTTATGCATTACGTCGACGTCTTCCGCGTCGCTTGCCGTCATGAATTCTTCGAGGTCCATTTCGCGCCCGATGCCGAGCGCCTTGCCGAGGTTGTCAAAAATGCCCATG
>JBBILJ010000006.1:21157-27370 GCA_037444945.1 Microcaldota archaeon
GAAGTGAGGGTGGGAGGGTGGCGTCGTTTTCAGAAATCCTAGCAAAAAAAACGATTTTTAGGGACAAAAACGCGCTCTCGCCGCACGTGGTGCCCGAGACGCTCGTCCACCGCGAGCGCGAAATCGAGCACGTCATGGAAGTGCTCGCCCCCGCCCTGGAAGGCCGCAAGCCCTCCAACGCGTTCATTTACGGCAAGAGCGGCAGCGGGAAAACCGCGACCACCAAGCATGTGCTGCAAAAGCTCGATGAAGAGAACCAGCCGCGCGCCAAGAGCGTGTACATGAATTGCCGCGTGTACGACTCGCGTTACAAAGTCCTCCAAAAATGTATTTCCGAGTTTTTGCCCGAAATCCCGCGCACCGGCCACTCGTTCTCGCTGCTGTACGAAAAATTGCTGGACTGGGTCGAAGGCGCTGAGGACGGCGTGAAAGGCAAGCAACTCATTTTAGCGCTCGACGAAGTCGACATGGTGAAGGACCTCGACAACCTCCTCTACACGCTCACGCGCGCCAACGACGACCTCAAAAACGGCGGCGTCAGCGTCATCGGCATCTCCAATCAAGTCAACTTCAAAAACCGCCTCGACGTGCGCGCGCGCTCCGCGCTCTGCGAAAAAGAGTTCGTCTTCCAGCCCTACAACGCGGAACAACTCCGCGACATTTTACTCCAACGCGCCAAACTCGCGTTTCTGCCCGGCGCCGTGGAGGCGAGCGCATTCTCCCTCGCCGCCGCCATCGCCGCGGGCGAAAACGGGGACGCACGCTACGCGCTCTCACTCTTGCTGCGCGCGGGCGAACTCGCCGAAACCCGTAAACTCCAAACCGTGACGGATAAGGAAGTTGAGGAAGCCCGCAAGGCGGCGGACGAGGACAAAGCCGCCGAGCTGGTTTCCACGCTGCCCGAGCACCCGCAACTCGTCCTCTACGCGCTCGCCCTCATCTCGCAGGACACGCACTACAAGCGCCTCGTCGAGGAGAACGGCGAAAAATTCTACTTCTCCGGCGAAGTGTACGAGCGCTACCGATCCTTGTGCCGCAAGACAAGCAAAGAGCCGCGCACCGCGCGCTGGTACCGCGAATACGTGCACGATCTGGAAAGCCTAGGTTTGTTGCACACAATTGAGAGCGGAAAAGGCATCCGCGGCCACGCGACGCTGATTCAACCCGCGTACGAAGCCGAAAAAGTCAAGCACATCGTCGAGAAAAACATCCTCGGCGAGTAACGCTCCCGCGTTTTCCGCTCCAAATTACCCGACGCTTAACGTCGGCCCCTCATTCGCTTCCCGAATCGAATAACTTCCTGCAACTCGGCGTCCGTCAAGTGCTTGTCGACCGGTACCGCTTCGCCCACGTTGGGACGAATGGCGCCCACCTTAAGGGCAATGGTACGCATTCGGCGCTCGAGTTCAGGCTCGAGGTAGGCCGGAGAACCGGACTGCACCTGCGCTTCATAGTACTTCGACAAAATATTCGAGGCGCGGTCAAACCACGGGTGCCCCTTGCGGTAAACGGGTTTAGCTGGCCCTTCCGCCCGTTTTTTCTGCTCGCGAAGCTTTCTGAAAAATGTTTCAGGGTTCTTGGGCACGGTACTCACCATCAGCACTTCAGCCGAAGGCATTGATAAATTAAGCGCTCGCGACTTGGACGCCCGAAAACGCGGCGTAGGGGCACAAGCCGACGGCGTCCCACGCGGACGAGGAAGAGGAGGCGAAGGCGCGCTCTTTCGAGAACCCGCGCACGCTGTTCCGCAACAAATCGTACATCGAGCCCGCGACAAGAGTCGACTTGAAGGGGCGCACGATCTCACCGTTCTCGATGAGCTGGCCGTTGCGAACTTCGAGAGAGAACTTGCCGCTCGCCTCGTCCGCCAAGGGCCAACCCGTTCGCTCCACGAGCACGCCGCGCTTAGTTTCCTCGATTAATTCCGAAAGCGTTGCATCGCCCGCCCCGACTTCGAACGTGTTCAAGTCCACAGAGGGAGAGGCGGCGAACCAGGTTTCCACGTCGCCCGACGCGCGGCGCCCGTTCCCCGTGCTTTGCTTGCCAGCGAGGGCGGCGTAGTAGCGGTCGAAGAGAAAACCGTCAAAGACTCCCTTCTCAAAAACGGCGCGCGTACCTCGCGCCACGCCTTCCTGATCGAAAGGCACCGAGAGCGGCGAACCCGTTAGCGTTTGCGAGTCGAGAAGCGAGAACCGCTCGTCGTACACGCGCTTGCCGACTTTGCCTTGAAAGATAGAGGTTTTCTCGACGAGACTGCGGCCGCTCGCCATCGCGCCGACGGTTTGGGAGAGCAAGGCGGAGAGTTCACGGGGCGCCATGATGACGTCGTACGCGCCGCTGGGAACGGGCTTGGCTCCGAGCGAGTCAGAGGCGAGGCGCGTGCACTCGCCTACCAAGCCGGCGACGACTTTTTCGTTGAGTTTCCCGCTCGAAAACGGGCGGATGATTTCAGCGCGCGCGCCACTTTTTTTCGCGATCAGATATGCTTCCGCGTCGAAGCGGCCGAGTTCGCCGCGTGCGTTCAACCCGTTTGAAGCTGAGAGCTCGAACTCTACGATCGCAGACTTGAATTGCGCGATTGGAATTGCGAAGCCGTTTGCTTCGCGCGCAAAATCACTGCAGTATTTCTTGAGGTTTTCCGGCTCGTTTGCGGCGTTTTGAATGGCTTTGTCGACGCGGGTTTTGGTGCGCGCATTCTTGGACGCGAACGAGAAACCCTTCACGGCCTTGTTTTGCTTGGCGGCGGCGAGCGCGCGCCGAACCACGTCTGCAGCGGGAAAAGCGGCAGTGGAAGCGGCGAAGCCGACCTTTTTTTGGTGGAGCACGCGCAAGCCGAACCCCTCGTAGTCGTGCTGCTGCGCGACGAGGAACTCATTTCGGTCGAGAAACACCGTCGAGCTGTACGTACGCGTGCGGAACACTTCCGCCTCGCCGCCGAGCTTTTCGGCTTCGCGAACGAGTTGCTGAGCGTAATCCATAATTAATCGACCGAATTGCGTTAACCGCCGCCCACAATGGCGCTTTGTAGTCGCAGAGTGGGGCCGCCGCTGCCCACGCTCACGTAGTCCGCGTGGCCTTTCCCGCAGCCGCCCACATCCATCGCGAAGTCGTTACCGATAGCGTCAATTTTTTTCAAGGAATCAAGGGTGCTCGCGTTCGAGACACCCAAGTTGTAAATCGATTTCGTGAGTTCCCCGTTCTCGATAAGGTAACCGTCCACGAAGAAAAGTTGGAACGAGCCACCCGCGGGGTCCTCAATGCCTGCCTTCCAGTGATTCGCGAAAATCCCGCGCTTGGTGTCGGCCACGATTTCGTCTGGCGTCCAGTCACGCGGCTCGATGTAGGTGTTACGCATGCGCACGTACACGCGCCGCAGGGAGTCTTGGGCGCGCGCGTTCCCGGTCGGTGAGAGTTGGAGAGCGTGCGCGGCTTCGCGGTCCAGCATAAAGGTCTCGAAAACGCCGTCGCGGATGAGGTAGGTTTTTTGCGCGGGAACGGCTTCGTCGTCGAAGAGAATTTCGCCCCACCCGCTCCCCGTAACCCCTGAATCCACCAAGCTCACTTGTTCGGCGGCGACAGCAGTGCCGAGCTTGCCGTTGAAGTACGAGCGGTCCATTCGCGCGTAATCCCCCTCGACGGCGTGCCCGACGCTCTCGTGCGCGAGCAACCCGCTCCCGCCGCCAGAACCGGAAAGGATGACGGGCATCGTGCCTAGCTGGGGGCTCACGGCGGAGAGGAGTTCGCGGGCGCGCTTGCACGCGGCCGTTGAGCCGTCGCGCCAATCTTTGTCCATGAGGACTTCGAACCCACCCACGATTCCGTCCGAGTGAACGAAATCGCGCTGCTTTGAACCACCCTTCACGGTCACCATCGTGAAAAAGCGCGTGCGCGCCTGCACTTTAGAGGCCAAAGAACCCTCAGATGTGCCGACGACTGCGAGGGAGAGGACGTGCGAGAGCGACGTTTGCGCGTCGATGACTTGTTTTTGCCGCAAGCAAAAGCGCTGCTCCTCATCTGCGCGGGGAAGCATCGCGTCCAAGCCGCCGAATTGTTCGAGGGAAACTTTTTCGCGCAACGCAAAATCTCTTTGCAACGGCTTGACGCTGGCGAGTTCGACGCGGTTTCCCGCGGTTGCGCGCGCCGCCTTTGCGGCGAGCTGGACGGCTTGGCGGATGGATTCATGATCTAGCGTGGCGCTGGCTCCGTACCCCCACCCGGTCTGGAGGGCTCGAACCGCGACGCCCATCGAGCGGGGCTGCTCGGCGAGGCGCTTGCTTTTCGTCACAACGGCGGCAAAGGCGTCGCTCGCCGAAACGCGCGCATCAAAGTAGCGCGCCCCGGTTTTTTCGAGCTCGCGGAGAGCGAACCCGACCGCGTCCTTTGCATCGTTAAGGGAAAGCATGAGTCGTGAAACGGTAGGCGGGTTAGATAGAAAAAGAGCAGGGAAAGGTGACGGGAGGACGTGAAAAAGAAGAAGTGGGCGCGGCAAAAAAAAATTGCTCCGCGCCGAGAGACCGCCCTTACTTCTTCGTGGCGAGCTTGTAAATCAAGTACAGAGCGGCGAGGCCGACGAGGTCGTACACCACCGTGACGAGGATCGGCACGCTGCCGAGCAACGCCATCACAATGTTCAGGTTCAACACGCCGACCAAGCCCCAATTCAGGCCACCTATAATGACCAGAATCCAGGCTAGCCAGTCCAACGCGGATTTCTCCATGGGTTGAGGCACCTCACAAAGCCTCACTGAGAAGCCGCACTTAAACCTCGCGGTTCCACAAAAACAATTCGACAAGAAACGAAGTACCGCGTCACCACTTTTCGAGGCGGATTTTGCGAGCGTCAAAATCGGATTCCACGTGAGGCGGCACTTTCTTCTCCGGGAAACCCAGCGGGATGAGGTTGATGACGGCGAAATGCTTCGGGACGCCGAGTAAGGCTTTCACTTTTTCGCCGTCGGCGGGAACCAAGTTAATCCACACCGTCCCCAGCCCCAGTGCGGCAGCTTGCAGGAACGCATTCTCGCTCGCGACTGACAAGTCTTGAAGCGCGTACCCGCTCTTGCGCGAATCGAAGGCGAAAACGAGGACGACGGGCGCGTCGCGCACCGCCTCCTGCTGCGTCACCGTGAACAAACGGTTCTTTACCGCCGCGTCGCGCACCACGAGGTATCGAGCTACATGAGCGTCGTGCGCGGAAGGCGCGAACTCGGCGGCCTGCAAGACTTGCAGGACGAGCGCGTCACTCACGGCCTTATTGGAGTACTCGCGCACCGAGCGGCGGCGAAGAATCGCGGGAACAAGAGCCATGAAACAAATCCACCCCCGGGAAACGGAGACTGAGAAGAGAAAGAAGGGGGAAGGGGAAGAAAAAGGTGAGCGCCCTGGGACGGACGACCAACAAGAAGAACAAACGCCCTACCTGATTTCTAGGTTTTCAGGCGTTTTAAACGTTGTCCCGTTGTCGCCACTTTGATAGGAAGAAGAGTCTTTGTTGCTCGAATCACTTACTTTTACGGGGTGATTCGCTGTTTAAGGTCTTTTTCTAATCGGGTGAGTTCGACTGTCAACTGCTCAACTACGTATAATAGCCGTTTAGCTTCAGGCGTCTTCATCCAAGTGGTACGAATTGTGGAAAACATCTCATCGTCAATTTTCTCGTGTCTTTCTCCATTGTTGTCATAGAAATGTACTACTTTTTCAGCGTTTGGAGCTCCAGCAAAAAGCGACAGGTCGTTATAGACGTAGGCTCCGCTTAGATCACGGACAATAATTCCTCTCGAATAGAAAGCGCTCTTGATAGAAGCACATAGGCTCCCTACGCTGTCGCTAAGAACGCGCGGATAGGTTGAGAGATTTTTCTCGTAAAGCTGTTCTAGTCGTGAGTATAGATCCGCATCAATGGCTTGAAGAATGGGTGTTTTTTCTCCCCTCCGAAGGCGAACCCATGCGTCTGCAATGCCCGTACCTCCACTGAAAACGTCTCGCGTAGGATCATAGAACCGTTCGACAGAGAGTCTTATTTCTCGCACATCTAAGTAGAGGGGGGCGTAAATCTGTTCTATGTACCTTAGATTTCGCTCCTTTGCAAACTCGAACTCAACCATTGTGAGGTTAGCAATAACGACGAAAAGAAATCCAAATAAAGCTCCAAGAAGACTCGTCACGAGATAGAACGTTCGTTCGCTCTGATCGGCGGGGTTCGCTCTTGAAACC
>JBBILJ010000007.1:0-15518 GCA_037444945.1 Microcaldota archaeon
GGGGGAACGAATTTTTTGAGTATAAAGCGTAGCGAGAGAAGCGAGTTTCTTTTGCTCGAAGGGGAGGAGCTGGAGGGCGGTGAGGCGGCTGAATGACTCGACGTCCGCCAGGGCGACCGCGAGTTGGACGCGCGAGGGCTCGTCGAGTTTGAGGGAGAGCGCCAAGCCTGCCGCTGACGCTTCAAACGAGAAGAAGTGGTCCGCCATTTCTCGCTTACTTGGTTTTCTTGACGGTTTCAAGGGCTTTGCGCGCCGTTGCGCCGACCGTCGTGGTCGGCGTGTAGGAGCCGCCCGCAAACTCGTACCCACAACTCGAGCACTTCCAGCGCATGTGACCCGTTCGCTTCACGCTTTTCTTATGGCAGGCGGGGCACTCGTAGTGGGCGCGTTGCTGTATGAGTACGGACTCGAGGTTTTTTCGGATTTTGACGCCGTAATGAGAACCCATGGCTTCTTCACCTAAAAGGACGATTCAAAGTTCGAGAACGTAAACGCCGTGCTTTTTGATTTCCGCCGAGCTCCAAAACTTTTGGAGGTCCGCGTACTTGAAGCGCGTGACTTGGCGAACGCGCCGCTCGGTTTTACGCCCCGTGTACTGGCGCGTTTTTGGATTCCACTCTCGGAGGACGAGGACATCGCCGGTTTTGCACGCAAAGTCGGCAAGGCGCAACTCGTAATTCTTGCGCTTGCCTTTCACGAGCGCGAACCATTTTGGCCAAATCTTTTTTTCGATGCGGGTCATTTGGTTCAACCTTTTTGGAGTGCCGCGACGAGTTCGGTGCGCTTGGAGAACGCTTTGTCGATTAATTCGTCGAAGAGTTTGGTCGAAAAACCCGCTCGCCCGCTTTTTTGCGCGGCGCACACGAGTTCATCGCTGCAGGTCGCGAGCGTGAGGCGGCCTTCGGAGGCGGTTTCCTCGCCGGTCGTGGCGTCCAGGAGGATGCTGCCGTTCACTTTTTCGAACGACGTCGTCACGACGGTTCGGTTCAGCTGGAGGGGGCCGCTGTATTCTTTGCGAATGATTTTTCCTTCTTCCACTTTCGGGATGCGCGTGTCTTGGAGTGCCGCCATGGCGGCGAGGGCGGCAGTGTCCGTCATGTTGCCGGAGTGATCGAGGACGTACACGTCCACAAAAAGGCCGAGGACTTTGCCTTCCTCGATGAAGAAGTCGTCCATGTTGATGGCTTTTGCGGCGCGAATCCCGCGGTCCACGACGCGCGCGAGCTCGATGCTGTTCTCGTTCGGCGGCCCGGCCTCGAAGGACGGGTGCGCGAGGGGGAGGAATTCAGCGTTCACCATGAACACGCCTTCCTTTGGGCGGTCCGTGAACGGCGTCATCATATCAAATTTGACGCCCGCGAGGACTTTCGTTTCCCCGATGTGGGCGAGCGCGGAGCCTTCCGCGTTCGGTAAATAGCCTTTCTCGATTTGGATGGGGCGGTAGTCGAGGAGGCCTCGGCCGTCCTCGCGCTTGCCGTTTCGCAAGAGGTCTTTCACGTACGCTTCTTTGACTTCGTCAAGAATCATTTTTTTTCACCAAGAGACTGAAGGGTTTACTTTATTGCTCGCTTCGACCGCCGTCGAGTTCCGCCTCGACTTGCTGGTACTTCGCGGCCAGAGCGCTTGCTTGCAGGCCGCGGATGTATTCCGCCGATTCGAATGCGCGCTCGATGCCTTCGAGCACTTCGCTCTTCGTCAGCATGCCGTCCATTTGGTAGAGGAGGACTTCGCGGTTGCGTAACGAAACAATGGCGGGCGCGTCCGAGTCGCCGAGGTTGTCCTCGTACTTGTCGAGGTCCGTCACGAGGTGGCCTTCGACTTTTCCGACGCTCACGCCCTGTACGAGGTCGCGGCACGGGATGCCGGCGTCCACGAGCGCGACGGAGGCGGCCGTGATGGCGGCGACGCGGGTGCCGCCGTCGCTTTGGAGGATTTCCATGGAGATATTAATCATGGTTTTCGGGTAGAGTTGCGTGAGCACGATGTTTTCGAAGACGTGCTTGGCGACCTTGCCGATTTCGTTCGCGCGTCGGTTCGGCCCCATGCGGCCGTGTTCTTCGATTGAAGAGAAGGGCGCCATCATGTAGCGGCAGTTGATGATGGATTTGTAGGGGTCCGTCATGTGTTTGGGGAAGACTTCGCGAGGGCCGTACACGGCCGCGAGGACCTTGTTGTGGCCCCACTCGACGAGGGCTGAACCGTTTGCTTGTTTGAGGACGCCCGCCGTGATTTTGAGTGGGCGCAAGTCGCCAAAGCCGCGCCCGTCGAGGCGTTTGTCGCCGTGGATGAGCTGCATTTTTTCGGGCATTGCGCCCCCTTCACCGCTAGCCATATTTTTTTCACCAGTGGAATCCGATATTTCTTTGGTTTGAATCTTTAGTGTTGTTCGTGGTCTTTGATTTCGCTGCCCAAGAGGGCTGCGATGCGGTCGGTTAAGCCTGCCACGTGGGATTCGCGGCAGATTTTGAGGATGGCTTGTGCGGCGAGCGCGGTGTCGCCGCCTTTGAGGTAGACGCGGCCGTTCTTGCCGACGAGGATTTGTGTTTTCGTGGCGTCTTGCAGAGCGGCCAGCATGCTGCCGTTTCGCCCGATGATGCGGGGCACCTTGACGCTCTCGACTTCGATGAGTTCGCCACCCGCCATTTTGCGCGCTTCGATGAGTTGCGCGTTCTTCACTTCGTCCACGGCGAGGATTTTGGCGCTCATCACGTCGCCGACGCGGAATTCTTCACGCGTCTCTTTGCTTGAGAGCAGGCCTTGGTAGGGGCTGTTGAGGTCGGTGTCGAAGCCCGCAAAGCGTTCGCCCGTCACGATGCCGACGACGAGGTCGCCGGGGATGGGGGTGTACTGGCCTTTGAGGGGGATGACGCGGCCTCCGCTGCTGAGCGCGACGACGCCGGCGTAAGTTTTTCCGTCTTCGATGTAGCACCCGTCGAGTTGGCGCCCGTCCGACGCGACGAGGTCGCCCGGCACCACGATGCGCTTATCGTTTTCATTCATGTTGTTGGTAACACCTGGTTGACTGCGATTTTTTTTTTCAGAGTTGTTTGGTTTGGACGCTGCCCGCGGTGAGTTTGTTGACGCGGTCGTAGAATTCTCCCGTCATGCCGGCCGGCATTTCGACGATGCACACCAGACTGCCGTCCCCCGCCCATTCTTCGCGGGAGAGGCCGTATTCTTTGAGGGTGCCGTACGCGCGCATGGCGTGCTCGGCGGGAACCTTGACGGCGATGCGGATTTTTTCGAGTGAGATTGGGATGATTTCGCGGATTTTCTCGATGACGAAGGGCACTTGTTCTTCGGCGGGCTTGAACGCGTCCACGTGGACGCGGGCTTGCTCCATGGCGGCCTCGATGCGGGACGGGGGGTGGGGTGCTTTGGTTTTCGGGTCCACGGCGTTTTTCGCGATGAGGGCCACGATTTTGGCGTGTTTTTCTTCGAGGAGTTTTCGTCGCTGTTCGGTGGTGAGTTGGAGTTCGCCGTGCGCGAAGATTTGTTGCGTGATGGTTTGGAGGTCGGTGGTGCCGAACGCTTTTTTCAGGGCGGACTCGGTTTGTCGTTCGCCTTTGTGCGCGTCCTTGAAGACTTCTTCGACGACGAGGACGTTCGCGAGGTCTTTTTTCTTGCCGGTCTTGTACTCGTACCCCTTGACGGGGTCGACGAGGAGTTCGAACTTCTCGCCGTCGCGCTCGAGGCGCGCAATAATTGTGTTCTCTAAAACCTGCGACACGCCAAAACGCCTTCAGGAACCAAGAATCCGGGCCCTCACCTTACTTTTCAGTGAGGTATTTTGTGACTTCCTCGTCGGAGAGGCGACGCACGTTCTTGCTGTCCTTGTGAATGAATGCCGCGTCCAGAATCGCGGGAGTGAGTTTTTCTTCGGCGGCCTTGCGCATCGCTTTCACGGCGAGCTTCATGCCGTCCGCCAAACTCATGCCGTCTTTGTATTCCTTTTCGAGGAATTCTTCGACCGTTTTTTTGCCGGCGCCAATGGCGACCGCTTTGTACTCGAAAATGGCGCCGCTGGGATCCGTCTCGAAGACGTGCAGCCCGCCGTCCGCGCCCGCGAGCAGGATACTCACGCCGTAGGGACGCACGCCGGCGTACTGAGTGTAGAACTGGATGTGATCCCCGATTTTCTTAGCGAGTAGCTCGACCGGCATCTCTTCGTTGTAGAGAAGGCGGTGGCGTTGCGCTTCAAGGCGCGCAAAATCGACGAGTTTTCGCGCATCCGCCACCAAACCCGACGAGGAAGCGGCAGCGTGCGAGTCAACTTGAAAGATTTTTTCGTGCGAACTCCCCACCGTTAAGGGGGACGGCACGCGCTTGTGCGCGAGCATCACGACACCGTCCTTGCAAACCAGAGCCATGCTCGTGCTGCCCGTGCGGACGGCTTCGCGCGCGTACTCGACTTGGAAGAGGCGGCCATCGGGCGAAAAGACGGTGATGGCGCGGTCGTAAGCGGCTTGGGAGGGCGGATACATTTGGTTTTCACCTACAAAAATAATTGTTCAGCAAGCGTGGTCGTTTGAAAACTGGGCGTTCAGCGTTCGGCACCAGGCTTAGGCGGGGCAGGTGCTCCGCCAAAAACCCTTTCAACCCCTTTTTTTTCCCTTCGAACAAGACAGGAGTGCCAGAGTGTCTCTTTACGCAGAGCAAGCCCCTAGCCGAAAACGCTTGGTTTATACCCTTAAACGGAGAAATATAGGAGACGGGCTATAAAAGGACTTCGTTACCCCGCCCTCGCCGCGGTTTTTGAGAGTCTTGGCGGCCGCTGACCGGACCAGATTTTGCCGATTTCCCCGCTCACGCGTTGCACGCGGATGGCGACGTCTCCCCCTTTCCAGTAACGCTTGAGCGCCAACGCGGCCACGACTTTGTCCAGCATGCCGGTCGAGCATTTGAGGACGCCTTTCTGCTCTTTTTCATCAAAATCCTTCCACGTGATTCGCGCTTTCGCGGCTCCGGCTTCCCCCAAAAGCGAAAACAAGGCCTCATAAGCCAGGTTTTTCGCTTCCTCGGCCTGCAGCGGCTCGGCGCGCTCGAACGCGAGCAAGAGGTAGCGTTTTTTCTCCATCATGGCTTGGAAACCCGTTTCACGATTTTTTTTGGGGCGCGGCTTAACCGCTGAATGAGCAGTCCGGTTCGGGCGGCGAGCGGCACTTTTTCGCTTAACGTTCCGAGTTCGCCGAGTTGCACGGGCGCCTTGCGGCGGTGGTAAGCGACGACGGCATACTGCTTGAATTTCGGGTGGTAAAGCTCGCGGCAGACCTGTCTCACTACGTCCGTCGTTATGCGGCCCTTAGCCGTCTCTGGCACGATGCCGACTTGTTTCGTTTTCGGGTCCACGAACGCGTTTGCGAGATGCTCCGAGTCGCTTTTCAGGCCCGTTCGTTTTTCGAGTTCGCGCAGGAGGTCGTTGTGCGTGTGAATGTAGTTGCCGCGAATTCCGAGGCGGCGCAGCGAGTCGAGGACGAGGAGTTCGTAAGGCATCAGGGCTTCTGCTTCCCGTTTGTTGGACGGGTTCAGCTTGCCTTTGAAAGTGAAAAACCTCCACTCGCCGCGGTTGAACGCCATATTTTAGACGCCCGCCTCCCGAAGGACTCGTTCGGGTTCAACGCTCCACGCCGCCGCGGCTTGTTCGCGCGTCAAGCCGAGTAACTGGCTTACCGCCAGCCACTCTATTGGGCTTTTGAGGTCGTATTTGGTTTGGCTGCGGCTCGTGAAAACAATGGGCGCGTGGAGTTTGCGGCAGCGCGCGAGGAATTGAGAGAGTTGGCTTAAGTTGCGCGCGCGGAGAGCGAATTTCTGAGTTAAAATTAAGGGGACGAGGGGGAGTTCGAACGCTTTCCCGCCCTCCGCCACTGCACGAATAAGGCCGTCGTCCTTCCAGTACTTCGGCACCAAGCACGGGTTCACAAAGTCCACGTCTCGACTTTTCGCCGCCGCCCTTAAAAGTTCACCATTCAGCCCTTCCGCCACTACGAGTTCGCCAGTTTTCCGGCCGGGAACCGTGTTTTTATTGAGGACAATAACTTTGGCGGAGTAAGCTTGAGCAAAGCCGAGCTCGCGCGCCGTGGAGAGCAGAGACGAGTTCGCGACGTTGAGGTCGTAAAACTTCATGCGAGACCCTTGGCTTTCAGATAGGTTTGGAGTGAAGGAGGAAGGGATTTGGAGTATTTAGAAGGGTTTTGTTGAATGTCTTCCACGAGGTCACGGAGCGCGACCCAGTTGAATTCTTCCACTTCGTCGTCGTGGAGCCTCGGTCTTTCACGGGTCGTGCACGCGAAAGTGTGGTAGAGTTCGTTTTCAATCAGACTCGGGTACTTTTCGCGGAAGCGGTAAGAGTACACGAAATGAAGTTTCGCGTTGACGATTCCGGTTTCTTCTTCGAGTTCGCGCCGCGCGGCATCCTCCCACGCCGTGCCGCTGAGCACGTGGCCAGCGACCGAGCGATCCCACTTGCCGGGGTTGAGTAAGCGGTTTTTCGAGCGCTTCTGCGTCAACAGCAAACCCTTCGCGTTGAACAAGTAAATGTTGACGCCGCAGTGCAGCAAACCTTTTTGGTGGCACTCGCCGCGCGTCGCTTGCCCGATGACGCGGTCGTTTTCGTCGATGACGTCGAGGAGTTCGGTTTTCTCGCTCTCCAAAACCATATCTGAAAACCCTTGTTCGCGATTTCAAAGCAGCCACGCGGCTAGCCAGTCCGTGGTGGCCTGGGTGACGCGTTGCAGCCAGGCGCGTTTTTTGTAGTTGTGGTCCGCGTGCGGGATGTTGACCAAGCGGTGAGGTGCGCAGATGAATTTCGCGAACCAAACAATGGTGTAATGCTTGACGGCTTCGTCGTGCGTGCCGTGAACGAGCAGCGTTGGGACTCTAAGTTTTCGGGCCTCGCGCTTGGCGTCATACGAAGTTTGGTCCTGCCAGAACTTGAACTTCACTTTGTAGTGGCGGTTAAGCGTGCGGCTGTACACATCAATGACGCCGTTTTTTCGCCACTCCGCGACTTGCGAGCGCAAGTAAACGCCATGCCAGTCCGTGGGCGGGGAAAGCGCCGCGACGACCTTAATTTCGGGGAAACGGTTCGCCGCCAAAATGCACGCAAATCCGCCCATGCTGTGCCCCGCGACGCCGATGCGATTCGAGTCAATGTTCTTCTGCTTTTTGAGGAACGCGAGCGCGGCCTTGATGTCGCGCAAATAACTCGTCACCGTACAATTGAGGAGCGTGCCATCGCTTTCACCGACACCGTTCGTGGAGTCGAAGCGCAGCGTCGCGAACCCGTGCTTGACGAGTGAGATTGAAATCGCCTCGATATGGCGCTGTTCCTTGAAACCCTTGAATCCGTGCGTGATGATGACGCACGGGAACGGTGGCTTGCCTTTCGGAAAATCGAGTAGGGCGACGACGCACTGGCCGGCAGAGTTGCGAAAACTGACGCGCTGCGGTTTAGCGGACATACCTGACTCTAGGAGGTAAGCGTTTAAGTGGTTTTAGCCTTCCACGCGAGGGGGGCCGCTTAGGCGGTTTTTTCGCGCAGGATGACTTCAAACCACTTCTTGTCGCCGTCCTGTCCCACGAAGTAGGAGCCGACGACTTCCATGTTGCGGTGATCCCGCTGCGCCTTGGCTTCCGAGAGATGCTTCCACGATTGTCCAGGCTGGATGTGCTTGCGCGTGCGGCCTGGCTTGCGGCCTTGGTCGTGCTTGGGTCGCGCACGCATGCCTTTCACGAGGCGCACCCGCACAATAATGTAGCCTTTCTTCGCCTTGTAACCCAACTCTCTCGCGCGGGCCGGGTTGGTGGGGTTCTCGACGCGAATGAGCGGGGATTGCTTGCGCCACTTAATCAAGCGCTCGCGATAAACGGGCATTCGCTCCTTGTAACTTTTCGCGAACGATTCTTGAATGTACTTGTAGGCACCCATCTTCCTTCAACTCCGTTGTGCGCAACTGTTAGGTGACGCAGTATTGGTTCCGCGCATCCGGACCCGCAACCGCGGGCAACCCTTCAACTGAGCGGTGACATTTGATGGGGAAAGCGGGTTTTTATGCGTTTGGAAGCCAAACTAACTCCGACATGCCCACCATTCACTTCATCGGCAAGGACGGCGCAAAAGAACTCAAGCTCGCGCGCGGCGCCACGATTCAAACCCTCATCGACGCCCACAGACTCAACCCCGAACTCTTCCTCATTAGTTTGAACGGCAAAATCGCGCACCCCGCCACGAAACTTAGCGACGGCGACCGCCTCGAATTCATCCACATCATTTACGGCGGCTAGTTTTCAACGCGGCGCACAAAGCCAAATAAAGCGTTCCACCGTGAGCTAAGACGTGGCTCGAAAACTCGCCCGCCGGCTCGGATTCTGGGATTCCGCCCTCTTCGAAGTCGGAGGACTCATCGGCGCCGGCATCTTCGTCCTCCTCGGCCTCGCCACCGACCTCAGCGGCCCCGCCGTCATTCTCGCCGTCGCCCTCGGCGGCATCGTTTCCCTCATTACGGCGCTGAGTTACGCGGAAATCAGTTCCGCCATCCCCCTCGAAGGCGGCGAGTACGAGTACGCGCACCGCCTCCTCTCCCCCCTCGCCGGCATCCTCGTCGCCGTCGGCTGGCTCGCGACCGACATTATTTCCGGCTCCGTGGTAAGCCTGGGTTTCGCGATCTACCTCGCCGTCCTTCTCCCCGTCCCCCTACAAGTCGGCGCGATTGGTGTCGTCGCGCTCGTCACTCTCGTCAACGCGTTCGGCGTGCAACTCACAGCTAAAGCCAATAACGTCTTGACGGCAATCAAAATCGGCGTTCTCGCCCTCTTTGTTTTCATCACGCTCGGCTCCTTCAATCCCGCCAACCTCGCGCCCTTTACCCCGCTCGGCTACCACGGCATCCTCGCGGGAGCCGCGCTCTTCTTTTTTGCGTACTCGGGTTTCGGCAAAATCACGCGTCTGGGTGAAGAAGTCAAGGACCCGCAACGAACGCTTCCCCGCGCCATCCTCGCCGCCCTCAGCACCACCACGCTTCTCTACATTCTCGTCGCAATTGGTTTGGTTGGCTCCATTGGCTGGGTGGCGGCGGCCGCGACGCGCTCGCCACTCACGGGCGCGCTTTCTTCGCTGGGTTGGCCGAACCTCGCTAAACTCGTCGCGCTCGGCGCCCTCGCCGCCACGTTTAGCGTGCTCTTGACGAATAACGCCTCCATTTCGCGCATGCTGTACGCCGTGGCGCGCCGGAATAAAGACCTCGCGAATTTGAGCGAGTTGCACGCGCGCTTTCAAACGCCGTGGAAAGCCATCGTTCTCACGGGGGCCTTGACCGCCGTCCTCGTCGCGTTCGTCAAACTCAGCGACGTCGCCACGTTCTCGAGTTTTCTCATCCTTCTCTACTACGCCGCAATTAACGTGATCGCGCTGGCCGCCCGGCAACGCAAGGATTGGAGGCCGCGTTTTCGAACCCCCCTCTACCCGCTCTTCCCGGTTTTAGGCATTGCGGCGAGCGCCATCCTCCTCGCCGCCCTCGCCACCCCAAGCGCCTAAAAAAACTAGTTTTTTCGCGTGCCGAGCAGCACGAACCTTTTTTCGAAGCCGCCGCGCTCCCTCTTTTTCTTCGCTCGCCGCGCCTCAATTCTCTTCCACGCGATTTTTTCGCGCTTGGCTAGGGCGCGTATTACCTCAAGCAAGTCGGCGAGTTCTTCTTCCCGTTTTGCGCGCGTCGGCGCCGACGCGTACTCAGCCGATTCCTCGCACAGTTTTTCGACGAGCAACGAGCGCAGTTCTCGCGCGGTCGCCTTGCGCGTGACTGGTTCCCGCCCGTCCCGCCGAATCAAGCGCGGAACGCCGTCACGGACGAGTTTGGGTTTCATTGGACGCGACGCCCTAGATTTTTTTGAGCAGCTCGTAAAAGCTTGGGTTCGGGACGGGTAATTTTCTTTCAGCGGGCTCGTTGGGCAAAAACCATTCGAAGCCGTGGAGTTTTTCGGCTTCGTCGTCCGTGATGACGGCTTTCTCGTGGTCGGCGTTGGCGCGGAAGACGCTCTCCATCACTTGGTTGCCGTCCTCGCGCTGGATGACGGCCTTCACCGCGCAATACATTTTGTCCGGCATTCGAACCACCACTCACTTGGCCTCGTTCGCTTTGGGGAAGTATTTTTTGGCCCATTCGCGGAGGGCGGGCAGGAATGAAATCACGATGATGAGGAGGACGAGGGGGAGGAGGTTGTTTTCGAGGTTCGGGATGGCGCGACCGAGGAAGTAGCCGAGGAGGAGCATTCCCGTCACCCAGAGCAGGCCGCCGATGACGTTGAAGGAGAAGAATTTGGGGTACGGCATGCCGGCGGTGCCCGCGATGATGGGGGCGAAGGTGCGTACGATGGGGACGAAGCGCGCGAAAATGATGGTTTTGCCGCCGTGCTTGTCGTAAAACGCCTGAGCTGTCTCAAGGTGCTCGTGCTTGAAGAATCGACTGTCCGGACGGCTGTAAAGTCTTTTTCCGACTTTGGCGCCAAACGCGTAACCCACTGCGTCACCAAGCACGGCCGCCGGCACGAGGAGAAGATTGAGCGTGAGGAGGTCGAGCAGCCCCGTGGCGGCCAGCAAACCAGCCGTGATGAGGAGGGAGTCGCCGGGAAGGAAGAAGCCGAAGAAGAGACCGGTTTCCGCGAACACCATGAACGCGATGAGGGTGTAACCCCCCCACGCAATAAGCGTGGGAACATCGTAGAGTTGCCGCACGAGGTTGAGGATGAAGGCTAGAATGTCGAGCATTGGAGGGCGTGAAGAAGGAGGGGGCGCGAGGTTTTAGGGCTTTGGTTGTCTTACGACCGGACGAGTATGAAGCCTTCTTTTTCGACTTTAGCGATGGCGCGCTTGTAAATATCGACGGTGCGCATGCGCTCGAATGCAGGCCCCAAAATGGTGTGGTTTTGGATGAAGGAGAGCGGGATTTTTTGAGGCCCCTTCATGAGTCCGAACGCCGGGTTTTTGAGGATTTCTTCGATTTCCTTGCACTTGGGCGTGACGCGCAATTCGCCGCTCGCATACTCAAACGGGTGGTGCGGGTTCCAACTCGCCATGACGCGAGCCTTTTCCGCGAGCGTTTTTCCCGAATCCATGGCGCGGCTGAACGCGGCACCTGGTGACTGGATGGCGGCTCGGCAGTTCACGCACTTACTTTCCTCTCGGCGGGGCGGCGTCATAAGCAAGCGTAGGGATGGGGAATGCTTTAAACCTTGCGAACACCTACCTTTGACCGTTATGGCTTCATGTAAAAAGTGCGGCCAAGAAGCCGTTGTACACCTCCCCTACGACCGCTCCAACTGGTGCGCCGAGTGCTTTAGCGACCTTTTTGAGCGACGCGTGGCGCGCGCCAACCGCGAGTTTAAACTCATCCAAAACGGGGACCGCGTCGCGGTGGGGGTGAGCGGCGGCAAGGACTCTGCCACGCTACTCACCGTCACGCAGAAACTCGCCGCCAAAATGCGCAACGTCACCGTTCTTCCCGTTCTAATTGACGAGGGCATCACGGGATATCGAGACGCGGCCCGACAAAAGGCCGAAGAATTATGCGAAAAGCTTGGGTTCGAGTTGCGCGTTTACTCTTTCGCCGACCTTTACGGCTCAACGCTCGACGCCGTGATGCTCAAACGAGATGAAAAACGGAAAGCGCTGTCCGAGTTCACGGCTCACCCGTCCTGCTCGTACTGCGGCGTCTTCCGTAAGGGTGCGCTGAATCGTGCGGCTCGCGAGCTCGGCGCCACTAAGCTTGCGGTAGGGCATAACGCCGATGATGTCGCGCAAACCGTCCTCATGAATATGCTGAGGAACGAGCCCGAACGCCTCAAGCGATTCGGTCCTGCGAGCGAGGAAAACGAGGAGGAAACGGCTGGTGAGGCTGTTGTGTCTCTCCGTGATGGCGCCTTTGTCCCTCGCGTTAAGCCCTTGATTTATTGCTTGGAGCGCGAGTGCGCCCTTTACGCTTCCCTCAACCAGTTGCCCTTCCACTTAGGTGAATGTCCTTACGCCAGTGAAAGTTTTCGCGGTAGCGTGAAAGACTTCCTCAACGTCTTGGAACCAAAATATCCTGGTATGAAGTTCAACACCGTGAACGCGTTCCTCTCCCTCAAAAAAGACTGGAGCAGCACGGTAAAACAGAAACTCGTCCCCGTCGCGTGCGCCCAGTGCGGCGAGCCGTCCGCTGAACCCACGTGCAAGGCGTGCGGGATGTTAGGCGAACTGGCGTGAAGAAAATGGTTCAAAAAAACTTGACAAAGGTCGAGCAGTACAAGCGCAAAATCCGCGCGAAGTACCTCAACGATATCCGCTCAGGTGAGCGCTCCCGCGTTGCTTCCGGCGAATCCGGGCAAGAATTCTGGCGCACACCCCTGCGATTCTACGGTCACCCCATCGGGTTGAACGTGGAGTTGTGGTTGGAGGAAAAGGCGCTCCAAGCCCGCCGGAAGGGCAAGCCTCTTCGCGTGCTCGATGTGGGCGTCGGGGAAGGCTCGCAGTGGCTCGCGTTCCTCGAAAAGCACCCGGACGTCGACTTTGAGGCGACGGCGATGGCGCGCGACACGGTTCACCCTGCGTTGCGTTCCCGTACGCACGTCGCGACCGCGGACCGCCTCGATCGCGTGTTCAGCAACCGCGAGCCGTTCGACGTCGTGGTTTCGCACCTAGGCATGCACGATCAAGAGCACGCGGGGTTGCAAAGAATTTTCGAGCTTCTGCGCCCCGGGGGTGAAGCCGTCGTCACGGGCGGTATTAACGCCTCCGTACCCGAGTTGCCGCGCCTTATCGATCCCGCCGGGGGACGAGTTCAGCTTCTGCGCTTCAAAAACACGTCCACATCCTTCGGCGGCATCCACTTCAAAAAACTCGTCTCGCCCGGCGGCTCCAAAAAAAGTGTTCGTTGAGCGTCCCGTTTAATCTCGTTTTGGCGCCTTGCCTCAATTACTTGTGTTGCGCGTAGTAGATGTCGGCTTCGATCATTTGGCCGTTTTTGTAGTAGTGGTGGACGAAGTAGAGGTTGCCCGCGTTGTCGAGTGTAGGTTCGCCAGCGAACTGGGAAACGATGAGTTCCGGCTCGCTCCATCCTTGCGTCGTTTTTTTGGAGCGATAAATTGCGGGCGAGCCTTGGTAGGTGCGGAGGAACCAGAGTTCGTTGCCGTCTTGGGAGAGGAAGGGCCACCCCTCATCGCCGGGCGTGTTGACGGCCGCCACGTTTTCGGGCTGGCTCCAATTCCCATTCACGTTGTGCGTCATCCAGATGTCGAGGCCGCCTTGGCCGCCCGCTCGATTGGAGTGAAAATACATCGTGTTGCCGTCCGCGGAGAGGTGCATTTCGCCGACTTGGTAGTCCTTCATTAACTGGTCGCCAACGTATTTCCAGTCGCTCCACGCCCCGTTTGTAAAGTGGGCGGTGAAGAGGTTGACGCCTGTGAAGCCTTCGCGCGCGGAGCAAAACCACATGACGTCGCCTTGCACGAATTCGCAGCCATCCAGTGCGAGCTTGCCCGCGTCCTGCAGCACGACGCGTTCGGGCTCGCTCCAAACCTCGCCTTGCTTGTGCGTGACGTAAATCCCGGTCACGCCGTCAAAAAGCTGTTTTTCGGCGGGGACGCGCACGTCTGGAGTAAAGAAAAAGTAAAGTGTGTTCCCGTCGGGCGTAATGAAGGGGGAGTCTTCCGCGCCTGCCGTATTCACGGGAGCGGGAAGAGGGACGGGTGCTTCCCACTCGCTGGAGTGAAGCTGGGGCGGGTACGCGTCCGTTTGCGGCGTCATTTTGACGGCATCGCTTGGAATGCGACTCGCACGCGTGGGGAGTGGGGTGGGGGCGAGAGGAGGTGAAGCAATTGTTGGAGTGGAGGAAGCAAGAGCAGTCGTTGGGTGGAGCGAGGCTTGCGGGTTTGGATTCGATGTTCCCGCGCAGCCCGCGAGGAGAATGAAGGACGAGAGAAGGAAGAGGAGTGAGAGTTTGGAGGCGGTACGCATGTTCAACCCGATGTTCCCTTCACGCACTCCCAACCACTGAACGTGTCTTGACAGGTTTCACCCGAGGGGCAACCGCACTTAATGCAGTCCTTGCGCAACAAGCCGTTGTGGCAACGATAATCCGCGCGCACGCACAAACCTTCCTGCGCAGACGTGCAAGCCAGGCTTTCGGCCACTGAAGTCGGCGTCGCCGTCAAGGTGGGAGTGGGGGTCGGCACCGGCGTGGAGGTTGCCAGAAACGGCGTTGGAGTGCTGCGCGGTGTCGGTGAAACGGCGACTTGCGCGCTCGCCTGCCCATACACATAATACAGCCCAATGAGGGCGACGACGAGGACGAAGAAAACGGCGAGAAACACTAAGAGCGACTGTCCCCGGCTAGTACAAGGCGTCCCGCGCATTTTTTGTTCATACTTACCACTCCAACTCGAAATAAAAAAGAACCGTGTTAACGAACAAACGGGAGAAAAAAGGGGTTTAGGCGGCCGCGGTTTTCAGGGCCTTTGCGGTCGCTTTGCGTTCTTCGAGTTCCGCTTTTTCGCGCAAGCGGCGCTTGGTGACTTTAAGCGACGCGAAGCGCTCGTTCTCCAGCTGGTTAAGGCGCTGCGAAATTTCTTTCGCGGTCGCGCGCAAGTCCGGTTGAATATTGTATTCGAGCGCGTTCACGCGGCGGTTCGTTTTCTCGATTTCAGTGAGGAGACGATTGAGTGCATTCTCGGTTTCGGCGAGCTTGAGAATCTTCTGCATTGCGGTTTCGAAGGATTGCACGGCGTCGTCGAATTTCGCGCTTGAGCCTTCAATCGAGTAACCCCGCTCCGTGAGGCTGCGCTCCACCGCCACGCCTTGAATGCTCGGGATGCGTACCCCCATAATATTCTTTGAAGTGACGTTGACTTCAGGGGCGCGCTGCGCGTTAAGCGCCGCGGTTTGGAGGTAGAGTTCGCCGTGAAAAGCGGCCGCTAATGCAAGGTTCTTATAGGCGGCGAGCACGCTCTCATCCACTTCGCGCCGCAAGTCCGCCGCTTTTTTGAGGATGGCGAAGAACTCGAGCACGAGCGCGTCCCGCTTCTGCTTGAGAATTTTGTGCCCTTTCTCCGCGAGCACGAGCTTCTGCTTGGTGAGGAGGAGCTCCATGCGGGTCGGCTTAACGCTTTCCTTCGCCATCGTTATTCAACTTTGTTATCTTTGCAGCGATTTACTTGCGGTATTTGCGGCCGTATTTTTCGAGGTGTTCGGGTTTGACGCGCTTGAGTTCGGTTTCCGGCACGCTGGCCAAAAGCTCCCAGCCGAGGTCGAGGGATTGCTCGATGGAACGGTTTTCGTACTTGCCTTGCGTGACGAATTTCTTCTCGAACTCGTTCGCAAAACCCAGGAATTTCTTGTCGCGCTCGCTCAAGGCTTCCTCGCCGACGACGGCGACGAGGTTGCGCAAGTCGCGCCCCTCCGCGTAGGAAGCATAGAGTTGCTGAAACACTCCCGCGTGGTCTTCGCGTGTGCGCGTGGGGCCGATTCCGAGGTTCATCAGACGCGACAAACT
>JBBILJ010000007.1:15528-22885 GCA_037444945.1 Microcaldota archaeon
GACGGGCGGGTAAATGTTTTTGCGGTGCAGTTCACGCGAGAGCACGATTTGGCCTTCCGTAATATAGCCCGTGAGGTCGGGGATGGGGTGCGTGATGTCTTCCTCAGGCATGGTGAGGATGGGGAGCTGCGTGATGGTGCCTTTCTTGCCTTTCACAGTGCCGGCGCGCTCGTACAACGAGGCCAAGTCCGTGTACATATAACCCGGGTAGCCTCGGCGGCCGGGAACTTCTTGACGGGCCGCACTAATTTCGCGCAGCGAGTCGCAGTAGTTCGTCATGTCCGTGAGGATGACGAGCACTTGGCGGTCAGTTTCGAACGCGAGGTATTCCGCGGTCGTAAGCGCAAGGCGCGGCGTGATGATACGCTCGATGCTCGGGTCGTTGGCGAGGTTGAGGAAGAGCACGGAGCGCTCCAAGGCGCCCGTTTTCTCAAAATCGCGCATGAAAAACTGGGCTTCCGCGAACGTAATACCCATGGCGGCGAAGACGACGACGAAGTCGCCGCCTTTTTCGCCTTCCTTGCCGCGCACGGTTGCTTGGCGCGCGATTTGGACGGCCAAGTCGTTGTGCGGCAAGCCTGCCGTGCTGAAAATGGGGAGTTTTTGGCCGCGCACGAGCGTATTGAGGGCGTCAATGGTGCTTATGCCGGTCTGGATGAAGTCGTGCGGCAGGGCGCGCGCGTACGGGTTGATGGCGTTGCCGTTGATGTCGAGTTTCTCGCCCGTCGTAATCGAGGGACCGCCGTCGATGGGGTCGCCCGTTCCGTTGAACGCGCGGCCAAGCATGTCTTCGCTCGTGCGGAGTTTCAGCGTTTCGCCCGTAAAGCGGACTTTTGTTGTCTTCGTGTCGAGACCCGTGGTTTGGCCGAAGATTTGGACGGCGGCCAGACCACGCGTGGACTCGAGGACTTGGCCTTTCTTTTTGGTGCCGTCGGGTAGGATGACTTCGACGGTTTCGTTGTAGGCGGCCTTTTCGACGCCTTCGACGAGCACGATGGGGCCGAAGACTTCGCGGACGGTTTGGTATTCCTTGATCATGTTGATTTTTTCACCGCGTTAAGGATGCGAATAATTATTTTGCCGTAAACGCGTGGTCGACGCCGCGCGCGATTTCCTTCACTTTCTCGTCGATTTCGTTTTCGGGGACGCGCTTCAGACGCGCAATTTCCTCCTTCGCCGTCGCGCTCACGATTTTCTCCAAAGGATAGTCGGCGGCGAGGGCAGCGGAGGCCTTGTCGTAGAAGTGCAGCATAACTTTGAGCATCTGATACTGCTTGTAGAGCGTGCTGTACGCATCCACCTCGTCATACGAGTTCTGCTGCAAAAAGTCTTCTCGAATCATTTTCGCGGCCTCCAGCAAGAGGCGTTCGCGGTCCGGGAGCGCGTCGGGACCGATGAGTTGAACGATGTTCTGCAGTTCGGCTTCTTTCTGAAGGAGTTCCATGGCGCGGCCTCGCAGCATCGAGAAATCCGCCGCAACGTTCTTCTCGTACCAGTCTTCAAGCTCGTCGTGGTAGAGCGAGTACGACTTAAGCCAGTTGATGGCGGGAAAGTGGCGGCGCCGCGAGAGGTTAGCGTCGAGGGCCCAGAACACTTTGGTGATGCGGAGCGTGCCCTGCGAGACGGGTTCCGAGATGTCGCCGCCGGGGGGCGAAACGGCGCCGACGACGGTGATGCTGCCTTGCTTGTCCTGCGAACCCAGAGGCGTGACGAGGCCGCTGCGCTCGTAGAATTCGGCGAGTTTGCGCGCCAAGTACGCGGGGTAGCCTTCCTCGCCCGGCATTTCTTCCATGCGCCCCGAAATTTCGCGCATGGCTTCCGCCCACCGCGAGGTGGAGTCCGCCATGAGCGCGACGCTGTAACCCATGTCGCGGTAATACTCCGCGATCGTGATCCCCGTGTAAATCGAGGCCTCGCGCGCCGCGACCGGCATGTTGGAGGTGTTCGCGATGAGCACGGTTCGCTCCATCAACGGCTTTTTGGTGCGGGGGTCCACGAGTTGCGGGAACTCGGTGAGGACTTCCGTCATTTCGTTGCCGCGCTCGCCGCAACCCACGTACACGATGACGTCCGCGTCCGCATACTTGGCGAGATCTTGCTGGTTCACGGTGTTGTGAAGCAGGGAGGGCGCGTTTCCACCCACCCAGTTCTCGATTCTGGGTAGGCTAAGGTCGTACACGTCGTGCGGACCGGGGAGTTCTTCGATGGTCGTGATTTCGTCGCACACGAGCCACTCCAACGCTTGCCTGAATGCGACGAGTTGTTGGATTTGCCCCGCCCGGGACGCGGCAAGGGTGGTGGTGAGGTTGCGGAACGCAGTAGCACTCAACCGCTCGCCCGTGAGGTAGTTGTGAATCTCCACGCCGTTCCTCTTGAGTTGCGCGTAAGGCTTACCGGTCGTTTCGTACGCGTGACGAATCAAGTCTGGGGAAGCGGGGACAATGTCCGTCGCCGTGTACGTGGTGGGTGTCCGCTCGACGTAATCGTGAATAGCGAAGGTTTTTGCTTCCGCGATGCCGAAGGCTTGCGAGAGTTTATCCAAGTTCGGTTTGCCGCGAATGAAGACTCGGTAATAGGTTTGCGAGTAGCCTTTCGCGGTTTTTTCGCGCCCGCAAACGGGGATGCCGAGTCGCGCGTACGCGTACGCCAAGCCCGTTGCGAGGGCGTGACTGGCGGTCGCGAGCTCGACCGTGCCACCGCTAAAACTTCCGTCACTCAAGTAATGCGCTTTAAGAAAGGAGGAGAGGCAGGCGCTGTCCGCCGACAAGACAATGGCGGGAAGCGTTTTTCCGGCAGCCTTGCCACCCAGGCCGATGGCGCGGAGAAAAGCGGTGAGGACAATACTCGTCGCCAACACGTTCGGTGCTTTTCCTTTTTGCCGCTCGATTTTAGCGGGGACATGGAAGAGCTTTTCGCCGAGTTCAGTGAACCGTTGCAAAAGGGTTTCATCCGTGTTCGTGAACACGACCGTCGCGCTACCGCGCAGGTATCCTTCAGCCGCGAAAAGGCCGAGGAATTCAGCCAGCTCGACACTCATGAGGGGGAGCGTGGCGTGGGCGCCGCGGCGTTCGCCGCGCAGCCGCTCGGGGCGCGGTAAGGGGAGTTGGTAGAACGCGCACACGCGCTGAATTTGTCCGAGCGTGGGAAGCGTTTCTTTGAAGACGAGGCGTTTGACGGCCCCTTCACTCAAGCCAAGTTCCTTCGAGGTTTGCTTCTTTCCGACCTCGTGAATGCGGTTTCGCAGCGCGCGAGAGATTTGTTCGCGAATCGAGTCGTCTACGACGCGCAAGGCGGGGAGCGCGTAAACGTCGAATTCAGTTTTTTCGAGCGCGGGAAGGACGCGCGGTGCGGCGAGGAAGTCGCCAGCTTTGAGTTCACCTGCGGGCGTTTCGCTGAGCGCCAAGTCGCCGCTGACGCGGAATAACTTGTGTATGGGCGTCACGGTTAGGGTTCGTCCCGCGCGCGTGGTGACGCGCAAGAGGGAGTCGCTTTTCCCCTTGTAGAGAAGCGAGGTCATGGTGGGTTGAATTTTTCCGTTCACGTGCGAGTACACGTGGAGGGGTTCAGCGAGGTGGATGGTTTCCTCAAAAACCGAGCGTTCAACAGTGTTCTTCGGGTTGCGCGCTGCCTCGTCGAAAAGTTGGCGAATGGGTTTTAACTCGCCATTCTGCAGCAAAACGGGCGTATCCGAGGAAACGCACTTGCCGCTGCCGAATGGTCCGGGGATGGCGGCGGTGCCGCCTTTCGCGACGGGAAAGAAGGTGTCCACGATGCGCTTGCCCGTGATGAGGGGGATGGAGAAGCGGTGCTTTTCCTTGACGGGGCGAGGCGCGCGCACAGACCATTTTTGTAGCATTTGCACGTTTTTGCCTGCAATAAGGGCGACGGTTTCTTTGACGGTGAACTTGCCGCTTTCAATGCTTTCGATTTTACCATTCACGCCCAAGGGGACGAGGATTTTGTGGTCGATGGTGCCTTCGCGCACCGTGCCGAGCACGTCGCCGGGCTGGACGGCGTCACCTTTCTTCGCGGAGGCTTTGAAGTCCCATTTTTTGGCGTAGTCGAGGGCGGGAATGTTGACGCCGCGCTTGATGTAAGAGCCCGTCTTCTCCATAATAATATTGAGAGGGCGCTGGATGCCGTCGAAAACGCCGGAAATCAAGCCGGGGGCGAGTTCGACTTGCAGCGCGGCGCCGGTGCCTTGAATGCGGTCTCCAGGTTTGAGGCCGGAGGTGTCTTCGTAGACTTGGATGGTGGCGCGGTCTTCTTTGACGGCAATGATTTCGCCGAGGAGTTCCTCGTCGCCGACCTTGACGACTTCGTTGATTTGGGAGCCCTTCATGCCGCTGCCGATGATGACGGGACCCGAAATTTTGTAGAGTTCGCCCATTTGAGTAATTCACCTGATTTGAAGCAATGATTGTTGAAATGTGTTTACTTGAGTTCGACGCCGATGGCGCGCTTGATTTTTTGCGCGATGTCATTCGCGCCCCCGACCTTGCTGCCACGCGCCGGGATGGCGACCACGACGGGCTTAGTGAGGGCGTCGACGAGTTTACGGTTCTTGTGCGACAACGCGTGGAGGAGATCCGTCGTGATGATGAGGATGCCGAGGTCGCTGGTTTGAAGGGCGGCGGTTAGCTGGGCGTCCGCGGATTCCGGGGTCGCCGTGAAGGCGTGCTGGACGCCGGCGAGGCGGAAGCCGAGCACGGTGCTCGCATCCGCGAGAATACCGATTTTGTCCGTCATTTTTTTCACGTTTCGCCGTTAAGCGTTGATGGCGAACACCATGTCGCGCGCTTGCTCGCCTTCGCCGAAGTACTTGGCGAGCGCGATTTTTCGAATGTTCGCGACTTCCGTGTTCTTAAGAAAGATGAAACCCACCACAGTAGCAAGAGAGAGCAGCGCGAGGCGCGAGTTCTTGAGCGTCTCTTCCACGTAGCGGCGCTCGAGCGCGATTTCAACGGGCGCGAGGCTGTTCTGCTTGCCAGCTTTCTGCAGGGTGGCGTCGTCAATGCGATACTTTTTCGCGGCGAGGAGAAGCGCGTCCTCGTAACTTTTCGCGGCAGCGAGCTGCTCGGCGTACGAGTTCTCCATGACGGGAAGGTGGCGGCGGATTTCGCCTTCGCTGGCGCCGAATTTTTGGAGACGCAGCGCAATCATCGTGGAGAGGAGGTCGAGGCGGCCGCGAATGATTTTCGTCATGTAGTGATGCTCGGCTTGGTGCGCGAGCGAAGCGAGTTTACGTACGAAAGTGAGGTCGAGCGCGTCGAGGAGGGCTCGCAACTCGATGCCCCCTTTGTTTGCACCGCTCGCCGCGTCCGAGACGGGGCTCGCGTAATCGCTTTCGAGGGAGAGGAGTTTAGTGAGGGCGGCGATGTCTTTCGCGTCCAGGGCGCGTTGCAGCAGTCCGGGCTGGATTTCGAGGTCGTACAAGTCGCTCTTCGAAACCGGGAGGCCGAGGGCTTTTCGGCTCGCGATGGTTTTGAGGTCTTGCGCTTCGTATTCGAGGTAAATGCCTTTGAGGAGTTCGCGTGAGTCTGCGGGTGTGACGGAAAGGACTTTTTGGAGGATGCGTGTCTGGTGGCTTTGTAGGGCTTTCTCGACGAGTTCGACGCCCGCGTATTTTTTGGAGGCTTCAACGAAGTCGGGTTTGTAGGGCGCCTGCTCTTCGAGTAACTCGACGATGTCGTCCAAATTCTGTACATCGAGCATTTTTCGAATGACGTCTCCGCTAAGCAAGTTGCTCTTCATTCCTTTGATGCGCGCGTTCGCGTACGCGAACTTGAGGTCCATTCTTACTTCCGTCCTTTATTCGTCTTTTTTTTCGCTGCTTTTTTCGGCGCCGCTTTCATGCTTTTTGCAGGCGTATGGGGGAGTCGAACGACTGGTTTTTTCGTCTTCTCGACCGACTTGGCTTCGCTTGTCTCCGAGCCCGCCTTGCGTTTGGCGCCGCCGAAGAGTTCGCGGAAGATTTTTTCCTTGAGTTCCGCCTCGTTTTCTTCGAGGAGGGCTTCAAAAGTGTTGTTCGCCCACAGGCGACCGTCCGCGCTCAACGCGACGCAACCCCCCATGGTTTCGATGGGTGCGTCTGCGACGGGGGCGAGTTTGGCGAGGAGTTTGGCGTCCGCGGCGCGGCCCGTTAAGACGGCGCCGCTCCCGATTTCTTTGAGGGCCTGCTTGGCGAGTTTTTCAAGGGCAGTGGGGTAGGCGGGGCTTTTCGCGAGCGCGTGCAGTTCGCTACGCACGCCGTCGAGGACGGCGCGGACCGCGGCTTCACGACTTTCGGCGAGAATCTTGTTCGCCTTCATTTTGGCGGCCGAGAGTTCCGCGTCCTTGCGCTTGGCTTCTTCTTCGCCGAGTTGGCGCAGCTCATCGATTTTCTTTTTGGCTTCCGCGTGCGCGGCAGCGAGGATTTGGCGTGTGTCCTCGTCGGCTTGGCGCTCGAGGGTTTGCGCTTCGGCGTCCGCTCCGCTGAGGAGGTCGTTCTTGACTTTTTCGAGGCTCATAGGGGATGCTTACCCCCGCGCTCCCGCTCGTTTTTGGGCGGGGAGGGCGGTTTTAGGCCTTGACCGTGTTAAGGATCAAGAACGCGATGACGAAGCCCAAGATAACGAGGGTTTCGGGGATGGCGAGGAGGAGGAGGACGTTGCCTTCCTTGCCTTCCTTTTCGGCCATGAGGCCAATGCCAGCCGCGCCGATGGTGCTTTGCACCCACGCGGTTCCAATCGCGCCGAGGCCGACGGCAACTGCCGCGCCGATGGCGACGAGACCCAAGGAGCTAGCCATTTCGTTGTTACACCTCAAGTGTCTTTCTTTTGATTATTTTTTTCCTTCCGGCAGCCGCTTTGGGGCGACGCGTGGAAGTGAAACGGGATGATTTTTTTTCTAGTTGTTTGATTTTTTTTTCAGGATTCGTCGGTTTCTCGGAGGGGAGCGAAGGCAACGCCGCCGCCTTTGTAGAACTTGGAGAAGAATTCTACGTACTGCAGACGCAGGGACTGAATGAAGCTTTCGAAGAGGCCGAGCGCGAGGGCGCCAAGATGGCTCGCCACGAAGATGGCGCCGAAGATGAGGAAGGTAGCGAGAGCACCCGCGTTGAAGCCATGCGCGTAAATCGTGGAGGGGTCAAGCTTGATTTGATTGATGATACCTGCAATGATGACGCCGCTTAAACCCAACGCCATCAACCGCAGGTAAGAGAAGAGATTCGCGAAGAGACCCGGGAGCTCGACGAGCGCGGTGGGACCCTCGAAGAACGCGATGCCGGCGAGGGCGAGCAGGGTGCCCGCCGTGAGAGCGAGGGAACCCACCACGGCGGCTGCGGGCTTGATGAGAGAAAAGAACGAAAACTCGA
>JBBILJ010000007.1:22980-24783 GCA_037444945.1 Microcaldota archaeon
GCCGATAAGGCTGAGTTCGAGCAGAAGCCAGGAGAGCTTGGCGAGCGCGTGTTTCGCGTGGTGGTGCTGCCAATTCGAGACGGCACCGAGAATGAATCCGAGGGCGAGGTGGAGCAAGCCAATGAGGATAGTGAGGCCAATAAGGAATTGCAAGCCGGGACCTTCCGCGCGCGCAATGAAGGGATGAAGGGGGATGCCGAAGATGGATTCGAGGCCGAAGAACTCCGCGTAAATGAAGCCGAACACGATAGTGGAGAGCGAACTAAGCAACATAATACCGGAGAGCTGCCGCCAAAACTTGCCTTGCAGTTTCGCGCGAACGGCGAGGGCGAGCAGGAGCGCGAGGATACCGTAACCGATATCGCCGAGAATAATGCCGAAAAAGAGGGGGAACGCGAGCGTCACGAACGGCGTAGGATCCATTTCTCCCCTGCCAGGCAGACTGAAGAAGCCCACAAAGAACTCAAACGGCTGCACACCCGGAGGGTTTTTGAGGCGCACGGGCGGCGTTTCACTCGACGGAACGGCTTCCACGAGCACGTCCCCGCCCGTTCGACTTTCCGCATCGGCTCGCAGCGCCGCAATTTTCGCGGCTGGCACCCATCCTTCCACCACAACGAGGCGCTCGCTGGCGCCGAAGGCGGCCGGGAGTTCAGCAAGCCGCGCTTCTCGTTCAAGGGCGGTGCGCAGGGCGGGAATGCGGGCACCGTTTGCGGCCGCGAACGCGTCCCGTTTTCTTCGGGCTTGTTCGGCAAGGGCGCCGGCTTTCTCAGACTCGGCTTTCGCTTTCTCGTACGCAGACGCGAACGAGCGTTCCTCGACGAGGGGGATTTTGAGTTCGGAGAGGGCGTTGTTTTTGGCGAGGGCGTCGATTTTTTCCCTGTTTTTCGCGTCCCCAACGACGAGGGCGCGGCGCGGCTTGCCCGCACCCAGCACCAGAATGTTGGCGAGGTTTTTCGCGGCTTTGAGGAGTGCGGCTTCATCGCGCACAGCGATGAGGAGGCGAGCGTCTACGCGCGGGTTTTGGAGGTTGGACGGCGTGACCGCGATGTCGCGGAATGGTTCAAGTTCAGCCATTCGCGCTTGCGCGGCCGCTTTCGCGTCCGAGGCCTTGGCGGTCTGGTTGTCCGCTTCATCGAGTTCCGCGACCTCGATGCAGCGACTTTCCTTAAGGAGTTCGGGAAGGGCGCCTGAAGCGGCGGGCGCGGCTTTGAGGTTGAGGCGGGACTCAAGGGAGCGCAACTTGATGAGTTCAGGGGAGAGCTCGGAGAAGCGCGCGAGGGGCTTGCCGGGATCCAGCACGCGTGCAGGCGTAACGTGGATGCTACCGAAAGAGTACAAGGCGGCGACGAGGCTTTCCACGTGCCGCTGGCTCGCGTATACGCGCACTTTGCTCATGGCTTCCAGGCTCATCGACTAAAACCGTTGTCTGTTTCGAATGAAGGTGATTTGAGGAAACGCAAGCGTTGCGGCGCGCTAGGGGAGAAGGCTGACGGCGAGTTTTTTCGCGAGCTCAGGGGCTCGGCGGGCGCGGATTTCCTTGGCTTGCGTTTGAGCGTCGGCGAGGATGACGTCAATCTGGTCGTGAACTGCCTTGTCGGCTTCCGCCACAATTCGTTCGCGTTCGCCTTCACCGTCCTGCACGGCCTGCTCGAGGACGCGGGTCGCGTTCTCTTTCGCTTTCGCGGCGCGCTTTTCGCGGGACGCTTTCGCGCGCTCGATGCGCTGCTGCGCTTCGCGCTCCGCGCGACGCAGCTCTTCGAGGGACGCGTCGATTTCGGGGGCGGTTGAAGCGGGGGAATC
>JBBILJ010000008.1:0-9547 GCA_037444945.1 Microcaldota archaeon
ATCGTGGGAGTCGTGACTCATACGTTCAGCACCTGGGTCGGAACGGTTTTTTCGAGGGGGGACTTTACGCTGGGGGGAGTGAAGTTTTCATTCCCGCTAAAAGTTCGTTATAAGCCCGTATGCCGCGGGCGAACCGGCAAAACTAGAAGAAAAAAACTGAAAAACAACCTTCGATTCTCTTATTCGGCGTCCGCCTTTTTAAAGCCTTCGAGCGTTTTCGTGCCGCGCTTGATGCCGCGTGGGGTCGTTTGAGCGTCGCTGCGTTTAAATAACTCCCCGACCCAAAAAAATGTATGGAGAGACCGAATTTTGAACGGACTTCGTCCGCAGGCAGTTTCGTGATCGGCCCGCGCCACGTTCAGTCGTTGCGCGGCGAGCACGGCCATGTCCTCGTTTCGCTCGTTCACCTCGGCGCGCCGTGCGGGGGCGGGCACGCTTTGGATGCTCACGAAGTGCACCAAACGGCGCAAGCTGTAGCGGATTTTGTGGAGAAAGACCTCGGCGCGCGTTATAGTGCTGCCAAGCAGGTCCGCAAGCAGTTGGAGAGCATGGCGCTGGACTCGGATCCCCTCCAACACGCCTTGTGGTTGGCGAGGTACAACGAAACGAACCTGCGCATCCCCAAGCAACTCGTCGCGGTTCACGACTTGTTGAGTGGCAATATCCGACTCGTGAAAAAGACGGGCAACTGGTCCACCAAGGACCTCAAGAGCGCCGTTGTCGCGTCGTGCGCGGACGCGCGCCACCTCGTAAAAAGCATTGACGCGAAGCACCTCGCCGAACTCGCCGAAAAAGGCGTAACGAGAATCGAAGGCCGCGAGCAGGGGCCGCAAAACCCCGAGAAGCCCGTTTTTTCGTCGTCGAGCATGGACGTGTACAATAAGAAGCACGGCAAGCACTTTACGATCGTGGGCATGTCCAAGTCAGAGTTCAAGAAACTCCTCACAGAAGCAAGCGACGGCGCGGAGCTTCCCCCGCACGAAATCCACTCCCTCGCGGCGGCCGCGCTGAGCGCGTTCTACTACCACCACAATCACTGGCGTGGGGACAACCAACTCATCAAAGACCTCAAAATCACCTGACTTCTTTCGCTCATCCTCTCTCGCTTTCTTCTCCTTTTAGCGCAAGCGCGAATGCGGCAGAATTAAAAACTCGTCAGGCTACCGCAGGTTTGAGTTGGACGCAAAACCGAAAACACTGGGGAGGATAGTTCGTGGCGGATGAGGAAATCCAAAAAGTGAAGATGACTGGCGCCCTGTGGACGCTTCAAAGCATCCTCGGCATTATTCGAGACGTCCTCATCATTCTCGTCATGTTGGCGGCGCTCTGGAGCCTTCTCGTCGTGGTTCCGCAAATGATGAGAGGACTTGGCGCGCTGAGCTCTCTCTCAAGCGGGACGGGTAGCCCGAATAGTTACTCGGGTGGCAACTCGCCGAACTCGTACGGCGGCAGTCCGAACGCGAACACGGCGAACTTGCAGAATCTCGGAAATCAGTTGCGCAATGATGTGGATTCCGGGAACTGGGACGCCGCACAAAACGACTTGAACCAAGTCAAGGCGGTTTCATCCCTGCTGCCGCCGCAAATCCAGCAAGCGCTTCCTCAAGTTGAGCAAGCAATTCAAAACAAGGACAAAGCCTCGCTCGACCAACTCTACAACCAGTTCCAGCAAGCGCAACCCTAAATTTTTTTTCACTCCTTTTTCGTTTTTGTCGCCCTGCGAGCGTGCGCTCGAGCAACAAAAACAGGGCGCCAATTGCTTAGTCGTGGAACACGATGCGGCGAGGCGGCGTCGGTTCTTCTTTCGCGAGCAGGACAAAGATACCGATGAGAAGGAGGACAGCGAGAATCACTTTCCAACTCAACGGTTCGCTAGCGGGTTGCGGGGAGTTAAGGACGGGAACTTGAATGACGCTTGCCGTGCTCGAACCCTCGGCGCTCGTGAGGCGCAGCGTAGCGTCCTGCGCAGGGTTTTGAGCGCCGGCCGCGGAGCGAATCGTGATGCGGATTTCAGCCGTCTCGCCGGGCTGCAAGTCAACGGTGGCGGGAGTGGCTTCGAGCTGCAGACCTTGCGTGGAGCTCGCGAACAAAAGCGGGTGTACGTTAGTGAGGGGCTGGTTGCCGTCGTTGCGCACCGTCGCGGTGAACGAATAGGATTGCTGGCCTTGCGTGACTTTGTCCGTGGTTTGGAAGGAGAGTTTGCGTTCCGCGCCGACGATGGAGAACCGCGCCGGGACTTTAACACCTTCACGGCCGCTGTGCGCGTAAAACTCGAGCAAGAGATTGCTACCAGCCTGAGCGTGCGGCGTGAGCATAACGGTGTAGTCGCGCGAACTCGCAGCCGGAATGCTTTGCGGTGCCGACACGCTCACCCATGAGGCTGGGATATCGAGGACGTCGAGGGCGACGTCGTTGTACGCAAGCGTGTTCGAGTTCGAGACGCGTACCTTGAACGAGATGGAGGTGTCCGTGATTCCAACGATGGTGTGAAGAACGCCCGCATCATCAAATGAGAGGGCGGAGGAGGGAGCGTGGGGTGCAGCGAGGACGGGGCCGGTGCCGAAAATGGCGTTGACGGCGGCCGTCAACTCGTCCGCGTTGCGCGCGTCAAAGTATTTGCCGTTCGTCACGCTCGCCACGCATTGGAGTTGTTGTGCGCCTTGTGCGTCCACATTAAAACCAATGGCGTACACCGTGATGCCGTTCGCGGCCAGCGAGCGGGCTTGCAGACACGGGTCGCCGCCGCAGCTCTCGTACCCGTCCGAGACGAGGACAGCGAGCTTAGTGCCGCTGTAGGGCGCGAGGTCGTTTTTCGCTTTCTGCAGGCTGTAATCCAGTGGCGTGAGGCCGTTCGCCGTGATGCTGTCTACGATTGTGTGCAGCGCGGGGCGGTCGATCGGTTGAATTTGGGCTAAAAGTTTGGAGTCCAGGCATGACTCGTTGTAGTTCAATCCCGGTTGGGTGCCGAAGGCGCGCAAACCGACGCGCATCGTTGTGACTTGGTCGACGAAATAGTTGATGGCGTCCTTCGCGGTTTGCAGTTTGGTTTTGCCGGCGATTTGGTCGTTCATGGTGTCGCTCGCGTCAAAAATGATTTCCGCGTTCGCAGCTGGCTGGACGCTGACTGTGCACTGGTTGTTCACGCATACATAGCCCGTCGGGCATGCGGGGTTGTTGTATTGGCAGCCGTACGGCGTGGGCGTAGCAGTCGGGGCGGGCGTGGCGGCGACGCACGCATTATTCACGCACACATAACCCGTCGGACAGTCCGGGTTGTGGTACTGGCAGCCGTAGGGAATCGGGGATGCCGTGGGCGACGTGGGAGCGGGAGTAACGACGAGGCACTGGTTGTTCACGCAGCGATAACCAGTCGGGCAGGGCGGATTCGCGTAATCACACCCGTAAGGAAGCGGGGTGGGAGAGGGGGCGGGCGTGGGCGTCGCAGCGCTTTCGGGAAACGAGATGCCGAGGAAGGATTGCCCGCTCTGGTTGCTCGACACCACGCTGACTTGGAAGTTGACGGGAATCATGTCACCCGCCGGGCTAGTGTAGAAGGTGGTGGGGACGGTGTAGTCATTAAGCGGCGTCTGCATCGTGGTCGAGAATTGGAGTTCGCACGTGTCGTGGCTTCCAGGGGCGAGCAGGTAGGAGAGGGGCGTGATGTTGAGGCCGAGACTGGGGAAGGGAGAGTAATCGATGGCGACGGATTGCTGCTGGTTGCCGTTGTTCGTGATGTCGCAGAACGCGCTCGTGTGCGAGCCGCGCGGAATGACGATGAGGTCGGGTTTGTCGATGCGAATCCCGCTCACGGCGACGACACGGAAGCAGTACTCGGCGCGTTGGAGCTCGAATTGGCCTTGCTTGACGACGAGGGCGATGTGGTGCGTGTCGAGCGGCGTGTCGTGCGAGGGGAGGAAGCGCAAGTCGGCGAATTGGCGGTCACCCGGCGTTATTTCGAGATAATTCGGGTTGATGGAGGCGAGTTTGAGGGAGTCCGCCAGGCCTTGGAGTTCAAGCGAAAACGGCCCGCTGGATTCGCCGTTATTTCTAAAACCCAGCTGAAGGTCAAGGGGTTGCGTGAAATTGACGTCGAGGCAGCGCGTCTGCAGCGTGTCGTTCTCAATCGCGATAACCGCGGTCGGGGCGAGCACAAAAACGCGGGCGGGCAGCGAGAAGTCCTCGAATGTTTCAGCGCCCGCGCGAACATTGAATACGAAGGCGTACGCGTTACCGGGCGTGCCGGGTGGAATGTTCACCACGGCCGTTACGTCCTTGGATTCGTGGGGTTGAAGGGTGAGCGTCGACGCGGAGAGGCTGGTGGTGGACTCGAATGGGTTGCCGGCCTGCATGATGCGCGCGAACGTCTCGTTGTCCTGATTATTCGTGATGCTAATCGTGTACGTGACGCTCTCGCCAGGCTGAGTGTTTTGCGTGCCCACCGGACTAATCGTCGCGCTCAACGACGGCAATGCGGCACCCGCGTTTACCGATAGGTTCAAGACGCCGGTTTCGGCGCAGGAAGTGGGAGCGAAAATAGAGGCTTGAATCGGGATGGCGTGGTTACCGAGCGGCGTGTTGAGAGTCGTGTAAACGGAGAGATGGTAGATCCGGTTCTCGCGCGCCGCGAGCACATTCGGGTACGGCACATCATCAAACGAACACGTGAACTCGTCCGGGTTACATTGCGCGTTCAAGTCAACGCTCTGCGGAAAATCGCCGTTCGTCACCAGAATCGTGAAAGACGCGCGCCCGCCCTGCGTGACGCTCGTCGAACCGTTCAACGAGGCTTGAACAAGGATATTTTGATTCAGACACCCCGCCGCTGTTGAGAGGGAGGGCAGGGCGCCGAGGAGGAACGAGAAGAAAACGAGTAGGAATGCCGCCGAAACGCTGAGGGAGCCGTTTTTCATGAGCAACTATGACCACCCTTCGTTTAAATTCGTTTCTTCCCCGCCGCGCGGCGGCGCGTCTGGCTCGGGCGGGGTTTGGCGAGTTTCGGTCCCTCCTCCACGCGCTTGAAGGGTTGCGGCGGCTTGTGGAGCGCGATGGCGAGGAGGATGGCGATGGCGGCGACGAGCGCGCCGACGCCGACGAGGAGGAGCTGCTTTTGCGTGAGAGAAAGAACGGGTTTCTCTTCCTCTTGCGTGACTACGACTTGAACGCCGACGGGTACCGCGCTCGCATTCACACTCGCAGACGCGGCGGGGTGGACGAGGGTCGGGGAGGGTGCCACGGAGGGTGCTTGGGTTGGGAGAGAACCGTTCTGACTGAGTACTTGTCGCATTTGGGCAGCGTACGCGTCCATTTGTTTGGCCAGAGCGGCAAGCTTAGCGGCGTTAAGGTCCGCGGCGCGTGAGGCCGTCTGGTTCGCGAGTTGCTCGGAGTAGAGCGCGTGCGAGTAGTACACTTCGCTCCACATCGAGTTTCTAAAGGAGGGGAGGCGGCTCGCGTTTCCCAGAGGCAGCGTCGCGTTCGCGTCGTCCGCCTGAATGGCTTGCGTGTACGCGGTCACGAAGGCAGCGTCGTAAATAGCGGTCGCGTAATCCCCGTTCGCGAGGGCGGCTTGGGCGCCTTGTGCGTGCTGGGCTAGTTCAGAATTCGTTTGTGTAAGCGTCGAGTTCGACGCGTTATCGACGGCGTTCAATGCGAGGGAGCGCAGGCGTAGTTCAGCGGCGGGCGCGCACGCCGTGCACGTCGCGCTCGAGAGTTGGTTAAAGTCAGCGGCGGCCTCGAACCAGTTGCGGGCGAGCGCGTAATCCGCGTAATCTGCCGCTTTAACCGTCGTGGCGTCCTTGAGGCGGCTTTGGAGGTCGGCAATCTGGTTTTTCGCCCAATAGTATCGGAGTTGGGCGGCGGAGCGCCAATCCATGTTTTGCGCATTGAGGCGCCCGAAGTTTAAGCTGTCGAGTTGGTGGTTGAGGTTGTCGATGAGTTGGAGGAGGTTGGCTTTGGTCGTGTTGTGGATGGCGAGTTGGAGGGTTTCGATGCGGATTTTGGCGAGGAAGGCGTTGTTCGCCGCCGTGTAGTAATAACCCGCGTCGAGCGCGCGCTGAGCGTTTTGGAGGGACGCGTTGAGGCGCTGCAGGCCGAAGGGCGTCACGATCGGGTTTGGGGTTACTGTTTCGTTGGCCGTGATGCTGAGGCGCGTTTCGTCCGCTAAAGTGGAGAGCAGGGTTTCCCCGCGCGCAATCACGTTCACCGCGACGCCCTGAAGGGGTTGAACGCGCGCCGTCGAATAGTTCTGAATGGGTTGTAAAACGACGGCAGGACGGGTGTGGTTGTAGAGCGGGATTGGTGAGCCGGGTGAAGCGTAAAAGACTTGTTCGGCTTCGCTAAAATTCGCGACCTCAACGACGCGGAGTTTGCCGCCCGAAATTTGGTTCGCGTACTCCACATAATCGATGCCGTCCTCGTCACTCTGCCTTGCAGGGACAAGCATGAGGCGTACGCCTTTCGCGTTCGCGGCATCAATTTTCTCCTTTACGCCTCCAACGGTGCCGACTGTACCGAACGCGTCAATGGTGCCTGTCGCGCTCAACCTGTAATCGGTTCGAAGCGGTTTTTTCGCGAACTCGCCGTAACACGTCAGGGCGAGCGACGAACCCCCACTTGGACCATCCACGCTATCCGCCGTCGTCACGATCCGGTAAAGAACGACGTAATCCATCAGCGAGACGTGAGCGGCTTGTGCCGCCACAGCCGCGGCCGTCCGCCCACTTGCCTCGGTATCGGTGGAAATGTAGGGTTCAACGTTGAAGTAGACGCCCGCGTTCGCGTTCGTCGCGGGTTGAGCGGTGCACGAGATTTGCGTCAGAATGCCGCCCGCTTGCGAGTCCACGGCTGGAACGTTTAACGTCGTGGTGGCAGCCAGTGAAGAGGCGAGGAGAAAAACAGCGAAAAGCGTCCGAGGTAGAACGTTATCGACCATGACGGATTTTTACGGCACGAATACTTTTAATCCTCTCCCCACAACGCAGTGGTGAGGCAAACTTTAGCGCCCCGTTCTGTCCAGGGGTTGGTTGATTTTCAGTAGGAGACGATTTTGTCGCTCTCTTTGATGAGGGCGTAAAGGTCGCTGAGCGAGGAGAGGGGGCAGAGCTTGTCTCCGGTTTTGCCTCGGTGTTTGAGGCAGGTGCCGCACGCGAGAATCACGCCCCCAGCCGTCACAAAGTTCTCAGCTTCTTTTTTGGAGGGAAACTCGTCCTGCGGACTTTCTTCGTACTCGACGGCCTTGCCGACGAGGAAAACCTTCACTTCATCTCCCTGCATTTGGGAGAAGTTCGCGAGGCGGAACGCGTTCCACACCGCTTCCGCATCACGGCTCGAAACCACGACGCCAAGTTTCAACATCATTCACTCCCTTTTTAGGCGACGCCGAGGTCAGTTTCGCATGACGCCGATTTTTGCTCGCCGCCTTGAGTGTACGGAATGACGGCGTCCAATTTGTATTTGCCGGCGAGCGCACTCGCCGCCACAAAGACTTTAGCGGACGACTGCCTCGTCTCGCCGTTGCCCACCACGCCGAACGCGATCTGGCTAGGAAGAAAAGTGATTTGCGGCGCCGCGGCCGACAACTGAGCCGTGGTATCCACGGCCGAACCCGCGTTGTTCGCCATCTCCACGGTGAGCACGGCTTGCTGCCCCGGCGCCACACTTGGCTTATCCAGAGTGCAACTCACCGTCACGCCGCCCCCAATACAACCCGCGAGGAACACGAGGGAGAGCGAGAGAAGGGCGAGAACGGGGAAAACACGGTTCATAGGGGACAACACCTGCGCAAAAGGCAACGCCGTTACTGGATTAAAGGCTTACGGAGTGTGAAGGAGAAGAGAACGGAGGGGAGAAGGAGGCGAGAAGGAGGCGAGAAGGAGTTATCCGAGCGTCATTTCGATGTGGACGTTGTCGGGGATGCGGATCCGCATCACTTCGCGCAAAACGCGGTCGTCCGCATTAATTTCAATCAAGCGCTTATGCACGCGGAGCTCCCATTTTTCGTACGTGTCGGAACCATCGCCACACGGCGTTCGGCGAGTCGATATTCGGAGTTTGCGCGTGGGGAGGGGGATGGGTCCGCGGAGGGCGACGCCGGCGCGGCTGGAAATGTCGCGAATTTGGCCGCACACGCCGTCGAGGTCGCCGATACTCTGGCTTTCAAGCTTGATGCGGGCCGTGTTCAAGGGAGTCAATCACCAATCCAAAAATCAAAGGAAAAAAGGGGCCGAAACGGCCCCCGTTTTGTTCTCAGGCTTTCTTGGGCACCACGTCGAGGACGATGCCGGCCGCGACCGTCATACCCATGTCGCGAATGGCGAAGCGCCCCAGCGCGGGGTAGTCGTTATATTTTTCGACGACCACGGGGCGCGTGGGCTTGATTTTCACGATCGCGACGTCGCCCGTCTTGATGAAGTCCGGGTTCTTTTGTGCGGTCAAACCCGTCTTCGGGTCTTTTTTCTCCACGATTTCCGTAATCGTCATGGCGAGTTGCGCCGTGTGCATGTGAAACACGGGCGTGTAGTTCTTGCCAATGGCGGTCGGGTGGTTAAGGACCACGATTTGCGCCGTGAACTCGTCCGCGACGGTGGCTGGACTCTTCGGGTCGCACACGACGCTGCCGCGCTTAATCGCGCTCTTCTCGATGCCTTTGAGCGCGAAACCCACGTTGTCGCCCGGAATCGCTTGCTGTAATTGCTGGTGGTGCATCTCGATGCTTTTCACTTCACCCGTCACGCCTTCCGGCATAATCATAATCGTCGTGTTCGGCTTGAGGATGCCGGCTTCGACGCGCCCCACGGGCACGGTGCCTTGTCCCGTAATCGTGAAGACTTCCTGGATGGGCAGGCGGAGCGGCTTGTCGGTGGGTTTCTTGGGCTCGACGAGGAGGTCGAAGGCTTCGACGAGGGTGGGGCCCGAGTACCACGGCATTTTGTCGCCGTGCTTCACCACGTTGTCGCCCATGTAGGCGGAGTACGGGATGAAGGGAATTTTGTCGACGGGGTACCCCATGGGTTTGAGTTTCGCCGAGAGGGCCATCTTGGTTTCCTCGTACTTTTGGCGGTCGTAATTCACGGCGTCCATCTTGTTGATGCCGATGATGAATTGACCCACGCCGAGCACTTTGAGCAAGAAGGCGTGTTCGATGGTTTGCGCTTGGATACCTTCCTTTGCTGAGCACACCAGCACGGCGGCGTCGGCCTGAGAGGCGCCCGTAATCATGTTTTTGACGAAGTCCTTGTGCCCGGGCGCGTCAATGATGGTGAAGTAGTACTTTTGAGTGTGGAAGTCCTTGTGCGCGATGTCGATGGTGACGCCGCGCTCGCGTTCCTCCTTGAGCGCGTCCATGGCGAACGCGAACTCGAAGGTGGCTTTTCCGACCTTGGCAGCCTCTTCCTTGAGTTTGCGCAAATCGTTCTCGGAGAGAGCACCCGTGTCGTAGAGGATGCGGCCGACCGTCGTGCTTTTGCCGTGGTCGACGTGCCCCGTGAAAATCAAGTTCAAGTGCGGTTTTTCAGCCATGATTCAACTCCCTCCAAACAACGCCAAAAACAAT
>JBBILJ010000008.1:9557-13312 GCA_037444945.1 Microcaldota archaeon
GTGTCCAACCGTGAGTATGCCTTCTCAACCCGAGAAAGCCTTCCTCACCAAACGGCGACACCCCAAAAAAACGGGGGTCACGCAACAAAAATAGCCATGTTCAGCCTATCGACTATTCGCGCAAAACCGCGGGCAAGCCCGCGAGAACGCGTCGTTGATTATACCGTTAATCGTTTAAAAACATTATGCCGTCCAACGACAAGCGACGAAAAAACCGAAAAGCAAAACTTACTTGATGCGAACAACCAGCGCGGTCTGATCGTCCGTAGGGATCGGGTGGTGCGCGTCGAGGGCGGCTTGGAGGGTTTTCACGATTTTCGCGACAGGCTTGTCTTGGTTTTGGATGAGGAGTTCCCGCACGCGCTCCACGCCAAAGGGCTTGAGGCCCGCTTCACTACCATGGTCGTCCACGCCATCGGTTCGATAAACCAGTAAATCGCCTTTTTGCAACTTACTCTTCACGGTCTGCACGTAGCCCGGCTCAAACGTCATAACGCCGAGAAGCGGGTTGTTCTGATCACTGCCAAACAAGGGCCCCGCTTGGGCGGCGCGAACAATGCCGGGCGGATAGTGCCCCGCGCTCGCGGTAATGAGTTCGCGCGTTTTCGGGTTGAAGATACTCACCGCGGCCGAGGCGCGCAGGCGACCGTTTTCGAAGAGGTGATTATTGAGGTCACCGAGAAGCCGTGCGGGATTGTGCGTGTGCTCGAGTTTGGCGGACAAATAACCTAGAATATTGCTGGAAATGAATCCCGAGTGCGCGCCGTGACCTTCGCCGTCACCGATAACGAACACGTATCGCCCATCGTCAAGCCGGCGCACGAGATGGAAGTCCCCCATAGTTTCGCGGTACGGCTTGAATAGAACCGCATGCTCGATGTCGGGCCACTCTTTCTGTTGTTGTTTCGCGAGGCGGGTTTGAAAGGCACCCATGCGCTTGACTTCCTTTTCGCGGCGCAAGTTGTCGGCATGCTGCTTGGTGACGTCGTCGACGGAGAACACAAACCCCACGCCTTCAACTGGCGTGGCGCGAACCTGAAAATGCTTGGTCTTGCGGTAGTCCGGGGACTCATAGGAAACAATGTGGTCGAGCGCCGGCGTTTCGCCTAAGAAAAACGTGGTGAGCTTCTCTTTCATGCCAGGCGCCCGCATCAAGTTCGGGAACACGGCGCGGAGGGGTTTGCCAACGGCTTCTTCGGGTTTAAGGAAACCCTTACGCACGAAAGCGAGCTCGCGGTTCACGGCCAGGATGCGCGCATGGTGGTCGGTAACAATCAAGCCGTTCGGTAGGCTATCGAACAACTCCTGCAAGCGGCCCCGTAGAACGCGCAGTTTGGCGGCGGGCATGATAAACGTAAGGGTGAGAGGGAATTTATACCCGAGGCGCCCTCTTCTCTTTATGCCTGCCCGCAAGCCAATCCCCCTCGCGAAAGTCATGCGAGAGATGGAAGAAGTTGAAACTCGTCTCCCCGCCAGCCTTGAAATCAATGGGACGGGTGTTGCGCCTCCTAACGATTTTCTTTCTTATCACCTCGCCCCCTGCACGGAAGAACGCGTAAAGGAGTTGACTCCCTTCACGCGGCGCACCGCCGAACCCGACCAGCAATTCCTTCTGACGATTCACGCGACTCCCGACACCGTTCGGTGCATTCGTCGCAGTGGGTATCCGCGACTCCATAGTTTAAGCAAGTTCAAAGACGGCGTCTTTCTCGCTCTCGTTCGCGCGAACGACGAGCAACTGCGCGAAGCTCTTCAGCGAGCCCGTGCGCGAGTCTCGACGCCTCGCCGTCCTCAGCTTTTCGCCGACCGCGAACCGGATCACCCCCCGTACGCTCTCGTTCGCTCCCCTCACGCGTCTTCAATCATTGCTTTCCTCGCGGAGTTGCACGGCCCATAAAGGTTGATTTCCAGTCGCGAGAACTGCACCTATGCCTACCAACTATTTTTCGCGCGTCCAAGCGTCCTCGCGCGTCTTTCTCGCCCCAATGGCGAAGTACTCGAACCTCCCGTTCCGACTTTTGTGCCGCGAGTACGGCGCAGGGCTGTGCACGACCGAGATGGTGGCGGCGGAAAGCTACCTGCGTGGCGGCTCAAAAGAACTCGAAGAACGAGTACACTCGTGCGAGTCAGACCGCCCGCTTTCGATTCAATTGTTCGGCAGCGTTTCCGCGCGGCTCGCGAAAGCTGCGCGTCAAGCCGAAAATGAAGGCAAGTTTGACGCCATCGATTTGAATCTGGGTTGCCCCGCGGACGTCATCGTGGCTCAAGGCGGCGGCGGGAGCCTCCTCAAAACCCCAGCTCGCGTCGAGAAAATCGTGCGAAAAGTGAGCGAAACCGTCGAGCTGCCCGTCAGCGTTAAGCTCCGCCTAGGCTGGAGCAATAATATTGTTGTAAGGCTGGCTCAAGCCGTCGAGAATGGCGGCGGAGCCGCGGTCACGATTCACGCGCGCACCGTCAAGCAAGGCTACTCCGGCGCGGCGGATTGGAACGCGATTTCGGAAGCAAAAGAAGCAGTGTCGATTCCGGTAATTGGAAACGGCGACGTAAAAACTTATTCAGACGCGGCGCGAATGAAGCGCGAAACAGGGTGTGACGCCATCGCAGTCGGGCGTGGGGCGCTCGGCAACCCCTTCGTTTTTAGGCGGAAAAAAGTTTTAAGTGGGGAGAAGCGGGACGCGTGGCTACGATTGAGCGAATTATTTGACGAGTATGCGCCGCGTGAAGACCTCGAGTTGAAAATGCACGCGATGGAGTTCCTCAAGGGATTCGAAAACTCCAACCGCGCACGCAGCGCCGTGGCGCGACTCAAGGCGCGCGAAGAAATCGGGGAGAACACGAGCGAATTCTTGGAGAAAGCGGGCGCGTGAAGTCTAGATTTGGGTGACTACGCGTCCCGCGTTGGGTAGTCACCTTCTTTGAATGGTGTTGCGGAGCTTGCGGTATTCTTTGAGCATCAGTTCCAGCATCGGGCGTAGGTTGTGGCTTTTTTCATAAGATTGCAGGGCGTGATAGTACTGCGAGCGGTTCTTTAGTTCGATATTGAGTGGCGGGAGGCCGTGCTTCAATGCGATATTGTTGAGCAGTAGTCTTCCAACTCTTCCGTTGCCGTCTTGGAATGGGTGGATGTTCTCGAACTGGTTGTGTACCACCGCGGCAAGCACGAGTGGAGGGTATTTTTTCTGGTTCTTGGCATACCACCTTACGAGGTCGCGGAGCCGGTTTCGGACTTCGGCAGACGGCGCGCCCCGATGAACAACGTTTCCCCAAGCATCCGCAACCACGACTTCGACTCCTTTATTGCGGAATTCGCCGGCAAATGTTTTCGAGTTTTTGAAAACGATTCGGTGCAGCTCAAGAATGAGTTTGAGCGAGAGGTGCTCCTTCGTCTTCCGCACGTACCGGATTGCCTCAGCCACGCCGTACGTTTCGGCTATCTCTTCCTTGGAGCGGTCCCTGGGCCACTTCCGCTTTTCCAGCACGTCCGCGACTTCCTTCGCCTCAACGGTCGAGCCTTCAATCGCGTTCGTATCGTAAGCAAACGCTTCGGTGAACCGAACCCATTCGTCTTCGGAAAGGTGCGAGGTTCCCAGCTCGCCCCTTGCTTCCAGCGTTTTCAGCTCGCGGAGTTCAGAAGGGGAAAGCGCCGCGAGGTACGGGTCTCGGATAACGTTCAATTTCGCGAGGCGTTCCGAAATCTCCCTCTCGCCAACCTTTTTCCGAACTTCAAGCTCCGCTGGACGCAAATCCCGCCCGAG
>JBBILJ010000008.1:13322-24253 GCA_037444945.1 Microcaldota archaeon
AAATCTCAACTTGAGGACGCGGCCGTTTTTCCGGTAAGAATGCGCCAAGTAGTATTTTTTGCGCTTACCCTTCGTCCGGACTTCAAGGTGCACGCAAAAAATAGGTGACTACACTTTATAAATGTTTCTGCCTAGGTGACTACGGCTAAGCCACGCGTGGCTCGAACCGCGTCAACTCCAGCGACGCTGAAGAAAAGAAAACAGAGTGGCGGGCCGCGCCACTGCCCGCCTCCGACCGTCTGGAGGGACGCCTAATCCATGAAGTCTTTCGCGGTTGGGGGGACTTCGGGTTCGCCTTTGCGCTTGCGGATGCTCAAAATCGTTTTCGCTTGCAGTTCGCTCGGCATTTTTTCGTACCCAGCGTACTCGTAGTACCACACGGCGCGCCCTTGCGTGGCGCCACGAATTTCGCTCGCAAACCCAAACATTTCGGCGACGGGGACTTTGGCGGTAATCGTCATGACTTCGCCTTCCTGATCCATTTCTTGGATTTGACCGCGGCGGCCTTGGATGGTGTTAATGATGCCGCTCATGTACGTCGAGGGGCTTTGAACGACGAGCTTCTGTTTCGGTTCGAGCAGTACGGGTTTGGCTTGCAGAAAACTCGCGTAAATGGGGCGGCGAATGGCGGGAATCGTTTGAGCGGGACCTCGGTGAGCCGGGTCGACGTGGATGGTGGCGTCGTTGAGAAAGATTTTGACGCCGACGATGGCTTCCTTCGCTTGGGGACCTGAATCCATGGCTTGCTTGAACCCGTCGAGGACGAGTTCCTTAATGTCTTGCAGAAACTGCACGCCCTTGGACGCGTCGATGAAGACGTTGCCTTTGTAGACCTTCATCACGCCCTTGGCTTCGTCGCGCGCCATGCCGGCCTTAATTAGGCGCTCGATGAGTTCCTTGCCTTTGAGAGAATCATCGATGTCGCCTTCCTCAATCGCTTTCTTCACGCCCTCATCGAGAGGGTGCACCTCAATTTTGAATTTGTTGTGCTTGTTCGGCGACTTACCTTCGACCTCGGGGCCGTCGACGAGAATGGTTTCCGTGTAAACGACGATGGGGGGAGTCGTGACGATTTCGACGCCGCCCTCGTTCTTGATTTTGTACTCCACGATTTCGAGGTGGAGTTCACCCATGCCGGAGAGGAGGTGTTCGCCGGTTTGGTGGTTGAGTTCCACGCGAATCGTGGGGTCTTCCTTCGCCAAACGCTGGAGAACTTCGACGAGCTTAACGAGCTCCTTGGGGTTCTTCGCCTCAATGCTCTTGGTGACGACGGGAACGGAGTGGTGCTTGATTTTCTCAAACGGCATCTCCATCTCGCCTTCGCTAATCGTTTCACCCGCGTACACGTCGTGCAACCCGACAAGGGCGACGATGTTGCCGGGCGGCACTTCGTCCACCATCAGGCGGTCGGGTCCCATGTAAATCGCGACTTGCTGCAGCTTCTCCGTCTTGTATTTGGAGGCGAGGTAGAGTTCTTCACCTTTGCGCAGCGTGCCGCTAAAAACGCGCCCGACGGCTACTTCGCCGGCGTGCGGGTCGACTTGAATCGCGGTTACCATGAAGGCGACTTTGCCTTTCGGATCGCAGTTGAGCATGCTCTGCCCCATCGGGCTGCTCGAATCGCCGTGCCAAATCGTTGGGATGCGGTATTTTTGGGCTTCCAGGGGCGAGGGGAGGTGGTCCACCACCATCTCGAGCATGACTTCCGCTAAGGGCGCGATGCCTTGAAGTTTTTTGTGCTCGCCGTTAAGGCACCCGTTGTAAATGTCTTTGAACGAAACGTTATTCTTCTTCATGATGGGGTACGACACGGCCCATTTGTTGAAGGCGGTGCCGAACGCGACATTCCCTTTTTCGACTTTAATCTGCCACGCCTCCTTGAATTCGTCCGCCCCGTACGTCGTGATGAGGTTGTTGACGCCACTAATGATTTTCAAAAACCGCGTCTGCATCGCGTTCGAATCGAGTTTGAGTTCGTTGATGAAGCGATCGATTTTGTTAATGAAAAGCACGGGCTTGACTTTCTCCTTTAAGGCTTGGCGCAGCACAGTCTCCGTCTGCGGCATGATGCCTTCCACGCAGTCCACGACGAGAATCACGCCGTCCACCGCGCGCATGGCGCGCGTCACGTGACCCCCGAAATCCACGTGCCCCGGCGTATCAATCAAGTTGATTAAGTATTGTTGTCCGCGCACGGTGGCGGGAATCGACATGTTGGCGGCCTTAATCGTGATGCCGCGCTGCTGCTCCTGAATGTCGTAATCCGTCACGCGCTGCTCACCCGCGAGCTCTTGCGAAATCAAGCCCGCGTGCGCCACGAACGTGTCGCTCAGCGTGGAGTTGTGAACCACCATGCCCTCCGCGACAAAATTCTCAGTCCCGGGAACCGTAAAGTCGTACACGACCGGCTCCACGCACTCTTCGACGCGGAGGACTTCGACGAAGGCCAAGTCGTCGGAGAGCAACACGTCGAGGAATGCGGAAGAGTCGCCTTGCAGTCGACTGCGCACGGCGGTTAGGGTGCGTCGAAGCGGCGTCGTGCGGCCCGCCTCGTACTGGTAGTAAAAGTGATTGACGCACTGCATCGATTGCCCGCCGCGCAGCGTGGAAAGCGCTTGCCGGGAGAGGGGAATCGCGTCGAGAACGCGGCTTCCTTGACTCTTGACTGCAAGGTGGAGGGCTCGCTCTTGCTTACCCGCCACCGTAAAACCAATGTTTTTCACGAACGCGCGCGTCGCGTCTCCACTGATGTAAAGCGTGTCGCCCTGGCGAATGGTGGGGCACGCGAATCGAAGCAGAAGGAGTTGGAGGTCTTCCAGCATTTGGGGGCTGGCGGACGTAATGGAGATGGCTCCGCGGGCTTTTTCGACCGTGCCGTCGCAGTCAAAGTAGGCTCGAAGGAACGCGGCAACGGCGTTCGAGGGGGCGGTGGAGAGAAAGTGTGAAACGCGAACGTTTCTTGCTTTCAACCGAGTCGGGTAGTCGAAGAGCGCGTTAAGGACTTCGAGTAGAGTAAGGCTCGAGACGCGGAGCGTGGGGACAGAACCGTTGTAAACGCGGTTGATGTGACCCAAGTCGAGTTCCTGCACGAGGGCGAGGAAAGCGGTTTCCAGTTCGGGTTTGCCAACCGTAAACGTGGCGCGGCTGCCGTCTCCGACGAAAAGTCCAGCCAAGTAGAAAAAGTGTTCAAAGCTTTGTGGGAGCTTCATTCCCTTCCCGTTTTTGGAGCGCCAGCCTCCCTTACGGTAGAAGAGTTCCGTAACCTCGCCATAAGCCTCTTCGAGGGGAATGTGGAGGTTTACGCTCAGAGTGAGGAGATCGCGAACAAGAAAACAACCACGATGAATGCTCGACTCCAAAGCCTCCTTCCGAGGTTTAGAGGGCAAGAGGTCTTGCATTCGATGCATCCCGAATTGGCGAATCCCTTTTCGGATGCGCAGAGCCAATCGCGGGGAGAGGCGAACGTAAAGGGGTCGAGGCGCAAGGAGTCGGAGAACTTCCCGCTTTAATTCGGCAAGGCTTGCTTCACGCGGAGCGATTTGGCGCGCGCACACGACGCGGTCACCTGCGTGCAGTTGGGCGGCGGGCTTGTACGTCACCGCGTCGCCGTCAAAGACGAGAAAGGGGTGTTCGGGGGTGGTGGTAAGGACTAAACCACTGCGAAGGGTCGTCCGCAAGGCTTTCCCGCCTTGAAGCTTCCACGCAAACTGCACCGCGTGTTTCTCGATTCGCCCCGTTTGAGGGTTGAGGGAGAAGCATTGCGCGTTTTTGCGCGAAACGTCGTGAACAATTTTTTCTTCGTCTTTCTGCACGATGGGGCTTTCAGCCGAGAGGTGGTTGAAGAAATCCTCGGCCGTACAGGTGGCGCCGTTTGCAAGCAAGATTCGAGTTGGGGGCGCAACGCACTTTCCGTGGTCGACGTGCGCCACGATGCCCATGTTGCGAATGTTCGCGGGCGTTTTCATTAAGCGCTGCACGTGAAGCGTGACCGCTTCCTTCGTAGCCATAGCCGAATCACCATGAAGTCAAAGCAAAGTTTTGTGTTTAACGCGCGGATTTCGCCATGCGCTCGGTTTCGTTCTTGCGCTTGACGGCGTACGAGTCCTGCGAGTTGGCGCTGGCGAGCATGATTTCGTTCGCGAGAGCTTGCGCGACCGTGGTCTTCTTATCAAAGGCCTGTAGAATAGCGGCGAGCGTGATGTTGCGCAGCGCCATATCGAGGCGGCGCTGCGGCGCCACGTCGACCGCGATTTGGTAACTCATACCGCCGTAGCGTACGCGCGTCGTTTCTTCGCGGGGCGCCGAGTTCTCGACGGCTTTAACGAGGAGTTGAATCGGGTTCTGCCCGGTTTGTTTTTGCGCGATGTCGAAGGCTTCCCGCACCATGCCGATGGTGCGGTTCTTTTTGCCGTGCAGTTTACCGTGTGTTCGGATGAGTCGTCCGCCGAGCTTTTCGCCGGTGCCGCCGCGCATGAGCTTGTTCGCGAGGCGCTCCACGACGTTGACGCGGCTTTTCGCGAACTGCTTGTTCGCGTGCTTGGCGAACGTGTGCGGCACTTCGAGGGGTCGAAGGGAGAGGTATTTCGCGATGCCGGGGTCGCTCACGACGACGCCTTCGTACGAGTACTTGCCGAAGAGGTGCGGCGCGTGCGCCGGTTGGGTTTGGGTTTCGTCCGTGTTTTCCATGAGTTTCATCCCTTTTGGTTTTGCGCGACTTAGCGCTTGGGTTTCTCTTTGCGGCCGAGGCGCAGCATTTTGAGGTCGACGCCGTTTACTGCGACGACTTTGTAGCGGACGCCTGGAATGGAGCCCATCTGCCCGCGTTGCGAGCCGCCCAGGCCTTCGATGGTGACTTCGTCGTGTTCGTCAATCTTCGTGATGGCCTTGTCGCGGGGGCAGTGCGCCGTGACTTTCTTGCCGTTTTTGACGAGTTGGACGACGACGCACTTGATGATGCCGGAGTGCGGCTGTTTTTGCTCCATGCCGGTCTTTTTGAGCACGATGCCTTTGCCTTGCGGCGAGCCTTCGAGGGGGTCGTACTTGAATTTAAGACCGAGTGCTTTTCGCTTCCACGGCTTTTTGAGCCACCGCGCGCCCTTGCGTTGGCGTTTGAGTGTTCGAGCAGCGTATTGACCGCGAGCCATGATCAGTTCACCTTGTTTTCGAGCGTAATTTTTTGAAAAATCAATTTTTTTTCGTTAAAGGACTTTGACGTCATCGACACCGAACAATCGGTTGCAGAGCACGCGAGCACGCTTGATTTTTTCGCCGCCCTTACCGATCGCCAGCCCCTTCTTTTCAGGGTCCACGCGGACTTGCAATATTTTGCGCCCCATCACGTCCGTCTCGCTAATGCCCGTAATGGCGGCGGGAAGGAAGAGGCGGCCGAGGAACGCGTTCACGTCCGCGTCATACTCCACGATGTCGACTTTCTTGTCGAGTACTTCACGCAAGCGCTTAATGTTGACGCCTTGCTTACCAATCGCGCGCCCCAACTCTCCGGGCGCGACGACGAACACGACGCCGTCGTCTTGCTGCACGACGTCGTTTGCTTTCGCGCCCGTCACGCGCTCCAGCACGCCGAGGAGGTAGAGTTCGTCGTTTGAAATCTGCTTCAAAACCAAAAACACCTATTGAACTCAATTGATTGTCCTTGACTTACGCTGTTGCGGTGCCCGAGACGGCCTCCAAAATCGTGGAGTTGCCGGCCTCGTGCACCGTTAAGGCTTGGACGGGGAAGGGTTTACCGCACACGTTACCGAGCTCGACGCTGGAGCCCGCGAATTGGACGAGAGGGATGCCGGAGAGTTGAGCGTAGCGCTCCACGTCGCGTTTGAAGAATTTTTCGCAGTTCGCCGCGACAATGATGAGTTTGCCTTTCCCGCTGAGCGCGTTCTTTTTCGCGCGGTCGCTACCCAAATCCACGCTGCCCGTGTCGACCGCCAACCGAATGGCTTTATTCAAATCCATGGCTAATCAGGACCTCCCAACGAATAGGAAGCAGAAAACCAAGCGCAAAACCCTCTACTCGAAATTTTTAGGAGTCAAAGGGTTTGGTTCCCAACCCCCGCCCGCCAAAGGCGAACGCGAGTTACTTCCCAAAACTAAATTACAACCGGAAAAAGTGAAGGCTCTCTCCGTCATATACTTATCGAAAAGGGGATATAAATGTATTTGCGTACGTGTCGGGCGCGCAAAAACCAGTTTCCGCGCTATAAGTAGGTGACGAAATGAAAAACTCGCATTCAAGTAGTTTTAGGAGGAGGATAGACGATTGCGGGAGACGCACAGATATGTCCATACCCTTCAAGTCCTTCAAGTGGAGGAATGCAGGAATAACCGTTAACAGTAGCACAGTCATCATTAGACTTGCACGGTGCGCCCGGTAAGCCTTTACACTGGTTGCTATAACAAGCATACAAATTCTGATTACAAACCGTGGCTCCGGGGACCGGGCAGCAGGGGGTGCCCTCGGGACCGCATCCAACAGCGGGCGTCACGGGCGCGCTCGGTAGCGCGGTGGAGCCCGAACCGGCCTCGGTCGCGTCGGGAGCCGTGGCGATTTTACCGACCGGTATCACTAGTTGGCTGGCGGTTGTGGCGAGTTGTAATTTGGCCGCGTCCTCGGCTTGGGACTTGATTCCGGAGGGGTCAATAGAGGATTGACCTTCCACGCACTGGGGCGGGAGGGCGTCGCTGCCCGTGAGGCTGAAGGTTTTGCCGAACATGTTGTTGCGCGAGTCCTGGAACGCGAAGAACATGGTGCTCATGGCGAGGGCCGGCGAGTACTGGCCGAGTTTGTCGCTGAACGCGGACATCGTGAGGGCGAGGAGAGCTTGACCGAGGGGCGGCGTGCGGATGTTGCACGCCGAATCGATGCCGAAGTGAATGATGAGGTAAACCTTGTTTTCAATCGGAATCGGCATCACGAAGCCTTGCTTGGCTTCGCAGACAGGGATGCATTGGCCGGTTTGGGCGGCGCAGCACGTCATCCACGACCAGCGCGGGAAGGGTAGGAGGGCGGGGACGTCGAGGAGGAGGTGCTTGTTTGCGTCGCAGCCCGTTTGCGAAGTGAAGAGGGCCGCGAGGGAGGCCGAGCAAGCCGTGCACGCAGTAACTTTCTTTGCCGCGACGGCGTCGCACTCGGCCTTACACGCCGCCGCGCCGACGCCAGGGACGCAATTGCCCGTGCAGGTTGCCTTTTCTTGTGTGGCTTTCGTTTCGCAAGCCGTCTTGCAGGCGGGGGCGGGGTTGGTGGTGACGCCGAACAAGGAGGTTTGACATTCGGAGACAGTCATGGGGAAGCCCGTGCAGACCTTGTTTACCGTTCCTTGGTCGATCTTGAATTTATCGGAACTAGCTTTACACGTGGCTTTGGCGGCGAGGGCTTGGACGAAGCCGCTCGGGATGGGGATGAGGGTTTTGCTCGAATCCGCTTCGTTTTGTTGGCTGCTGCAGGTGGAGAGGGTGCAGTGGTCGCTGGTTTTGACGCTGTTGCCGTCGGTGTACATGTAGCCGTGGAGTGGCGTGCCGGGGCCGGTCGTGTTGGCGGGTTGACCCGAGGTACCCGCACCGGTGTTGGGGGGGTTCACGAAGTCCGCCCAGTTAATGCTCGCAATGCTTCCGCCATAACTCCACGCTTTCCCGTCCGCGCTCCTCGCCGTAATAATGAAGACGGAGGGGTACGTGGAGTCGACGCTTTCCGCGCCCGTGATGGAGACGGGGGCGTCGCGGAGGCTGACGCCGGCGCGGACTTGCGCCACCATGGAGTACTGGAAGGCACCGGTCGCGAGGGTTTGTAAGGGTTGGGCGTTGCCGCGGCGGAACGCACTCTTTTTGGCGGCGTCCTTGGCTTTCGCGACGAAATCGGATACGGCGGAGCGGAATTGGTTGAGCGTACAGCACGCTTGCGCGCACGCGAGGTAGTTGTTGGCGGCGCCTTTGGCGGGTTGACAAATACTCGAGAGGCTACTAAAGTAGTTGTCTTGCTGGTTGTAACTCCACTCGAACACGGGCGTATTGTTTTCACTCAAACTCAGCGTGCCGTCGGGTTGACCGTCCCACGCGAACACGTGCGCGCCCGCCCCACTAAACGAGAGGGAGGGTTGTTTCGTGGCGCCGTCGAGTTGGAGTTGGCGGGAGGCTTGTTTTTGGTTGATGACGTAAAGCAAGCGCGCGGTGTGGTCGCCTGGGGGCAGGTTTTGCGGTAACGCGTAAATCGACGTCGCGCTCTTGGTTTTGACGTGGATGGCGAGGGTGAGGGTCGCGTCCGGGTTCGACGCCGAGTAGAGCGTGAGGTTCGCGGAGTCGTCACCCGCAATATCGTTCACGTTCACTTTAATCGGACAAGCGGGGTTGAAGTCGCCGGACTTGAAGGACAAGTAGTAGAGGTCCGAGCCGTTCTCACCCGAACCCGCGCGCTCGACGGCGTAGCACGCGCTCGTATCCACCTCGCCACTGCTCGTGACGCCTTTGAACAAAACGTTTTGACCGATTTGGAGGGGGACGGCGTCCGCCGGGTAGAGCGCGTCGATTTGGAGGTTGATTTGTTTTTCGCTCGCCAAAATTTTTCCGGTTTGCGGGTCGGTGCGAATCACGACTCCCGCCGTGAATTCTTCTGTCCCATTCACCCCATCCGGCGGCGAAGGCTGGATAAGGTTAAACTTTTGCTCTTTCGCGGCGGCATAACAACCCGCTTTGGTGGACGCGTTCGCGTTCGAACCCAACTCCGCGTCAGCGGGGTCGCGCGTGTACTGACCGCTGCGGGTGCCGTAGGCGCGGTAAAACACGCTGGCTTGCGTGCCGGACGCCGCCGAATCGCGTGCTTTGATTTTGACGTCGATTTGCTGCGTCCCCGTCCCGTTAAACACCAAGTCAACCCATTTGAGTTCACCCGCGCCTTGCGGGTTGTAGTTGTCCGCGTCTGTACAATTCGGCCCCGGCTGATACGACGCGCTCTTTTGGGCGTCCTCACTAATCGGGAAACCCCCATCAAGAACATAAATTGAGGAGTCGGAAACACGACTTTCAGCACCTGCACGAAGATAGAAACCCGTCTGATCAAGGCCTTCGGCAGCGTTGACGGTGAAGCGCGCCGTGTACACGCCCCCAGCCTTGATGACGCTGGCCGGGTTGCCGAGGCGGTCGAAGAGGCCGTTGTACGTCACGCTCACGCCGTTGACGAGTGCGGTGGGTTCAAGTTGCGCGGTTAAAGAGAGTTGCTGGCTCGGAATCGCTTGCAGGCTCGCCGTCCAAGGCAAGTAACCCGCCGCGTTCGCGGTCACGCGCACTTGCGAGTTGGAGCGAATCGAGAGCGTGCAGTTAGCTCCCGAGCAGGAACCGAACTGAATCCACGCGCCATCCGGATTAAGGTAGTACGACGTGAAGTCAGCGTTCAGGGTTTGGTTCGTGATGGCGTCAACGGCAGTAGCGGCCGCGAAGGCGGGCGGAGTTTCGAGTTGAAGAATGTAGGCCGCGTCCTCGCTTACCGAAATTTCGGAGGAGCCGCGCTGCACGCCCGACTCGCCTTTGACGACGTAATCCCCAAACGGCACCCCCGTAAACGTGGCTTTACCGTTCGCGTCGCTGGCTTGGCTGGGAAGCACAAAACGCTGTTGAGGCGTTTGGAGGATGACGCTGGCGCCGCTCACGCTTTCCCCGTTAAAATCGACAACACTAAAATTCAACGTGGCGCTGTTGTTCGAATTCGCGGGTTGTAAGACGAAGTCAACGCCGCTACCCGCTTCAAAACTCGGACTCGTTGAGGGAAGGTAGCCATTGCTCGTCGCGACGGCGTAGTATTTTCGGTTCGTGGCGAGTTCAATACTCGCCGTCTGCCCCGCCGCCACGGCTTGCTGCGCGAGGGGAACGGCCGGCTCCACGAACACGTACACGGCGCCATCCAAGCTTTTCCCAGCCGCGTCTTTGAGCGTGAAGTTGGAGTAATCGCTCGCGCCTGGCGCGCGGGCTTGCAGCACCGCGTTAAACACCGTGGTCGCCTCAATTTTGAGTGTGTCGTTCCCCACGAAGGGGAGAAACCCGTCCGCATTCACGCCCGCGTACGCCGTTTGACCCAAATTCAAGCCGTCAATCGTGCTCACGCCGCTCTCCAGTGAGCCATTCGCGAAGGGTTGGTTCGTGAACGCGTCGTAGAGTGTTGTTGAACCGTTTTGAATCGGGGTGGCGTTCGCGTCCGTGGCGAGAATCACGGCAGTCCCAGTCGTGGAGAACGCGAGGCTGGGGGTTTGGTTTTCTTCGCTGCCAAAAATAATCGGTTGGTCCGCGTTTCGAATCATTCGAATGGGCTGCATGCCCGTGCGGATAATCGTTTTGAGGACAACTGGCTTGTAGCGCACATTCGTGACGCGCAAGGTGGCAAGGGAGCCCTCCGCCAAAGGAAGGCGAGCCGTGCCGCTCGCGTCCGTTTGGAGCGTGTTGCTCTCCCCGCCCGCCGAGTACGCGACACTTGCTCCAGCAACGGGTGTTTGGTAGAGCGCGTCCACGACTTGAAGCGCGATACCTGTGCTCGGACCACTGGAAACCGTGGGAGCGCCGCCGAGACGGAGCGTGACGCTGGCTTTGGTGGCGAGGTCAGCGCGTTGCGTGGCGGAGCCCGAACCGGTTTTGAAGACTTGAATCGTGAGGACGCGCTTGGGTAAACCCGTGAATTTGGCGACGCCTTGCGCGTTCGTTACGCCCTCATCCAACACGCTTTTGCCGTCGAGGATTTGCACGCTCGCGCCCGCGAGGGGGCCCGTGGGTGACGAGACGCGCACCGTGAAGGCGTTCGTCTCGGCGGAAGGCCCCGTTAAGGCGTTGTAGGCGAGAAAACCCGCACCCAAAACGAGAATCAGGATTACGCCAACGAGGAGGGGGAAGGAGAGGTGGTGCTCGTCCGCCCAAGTTTTGAGGCCGGCGAGGAATCCACCGCT
>JBBILJ010000008.1:24263-24571 GCA_037444945.1 Microcaldota archaeon
CCGGCGCCTCGCTTGGTGAAGAAAAGTATTCATCCGGCATAAAAGAACTTCACGCTCCACCTCGGGTTCCTTGTTTAAGCAAAAAATAACTGAACACTATGAAGGTGAAGGGCAGGTATTATCAAGGCAACACTTTGGGGGGGACGGTCTGTTACATAGGTTAATGAGTTTACAGTTCAACGAAGATGGACTGCAGTAAAATTCAACCGGGCAGCCGCACGTCACGCAGTTCGGGACGATGGTGCTGATGCCGCTTTGGTTACTGCAGAAAAATGGATTGTCGAAGGAATCCCCTGTCGTAGCGCTCA